>JBDMZA010000272.1:0-14522 GCA_039770155.1 Clostridiales bacterium | reverse complement strand
CATTTGTTTTTGATCTTTCTTGACTAATTAAACCTTTTTTACTAAATTCAGATACTAAACCTAAGTATAAATAGTTTATAGCTTTTTTAAAATCACTTTTCTTGTAGTATTTATCTGATAATTTAAAATAATTTTTTAACTCCTCAAGATTAAAATTATTAAGTAAAATATCTTTACTTTTAGAATATTTATATTTATTAATTCTAACCATCTTCAAACTTTTATAAATAAAATATACCATACTGAATAAAATAATTAAGTAAGAAATTATCTTAAAACTATCAAAAATAATCTTCTTAATACTTAATTTATCTGATTTATTGCTATTTACATTTTTATTTATTTCACTTGCAAAATCAACAATTTTATTAACAGAGTTATTCTCAAAGTCATTTACATAGTCAGATAATTGTTGGCTAAATACTGATTCTTGTTTATTAAAATCATCTAATTTTTGAATTTTTTCAATTTCTAATTTTACATTTTTGTCTCTATTATCAAAAGCTCCATAAGAAACTATTTTTACTGAATAAATTGTAAAAACTAAAAATACTAAACTTAATATTAATTTTATATTATTGATATATATTTTATCCATTTTGTCCTCATATAAATAATTTATTCAAACTTTTATAGGATATTACTTTTTAGGTTCTCTTTATCATTATTAAAATATCTAAACCTTCATTTCTAATTCTTAAACTAATATATAATACAGTATACAATACTATGGAAAAAGTTGAAATAATTGGCAGTAATAATATTAGCGAAGTTCTTAATATTGACATAATATCCATAAAGTTGATACCAAGCAAAATCCATAATGAAGAAAACACCAAACTTATACAAACCAAAATAGCAATAATAAGAAAATTTAGTGATAACATCAAGTGAAAATAACTACCTTTTGTCAATAAATAACTCCTTGAAAAAGACTCTGTAGATGAATAATCTTCTAAAATAATGTTATGAAGACAAAAAATTATTCTTAAATAAAAATATAAAAAAACTGATGCAAGTAAAAAACTTGCTGCACCTA
This sequence comes from Clostridiales bacterium, assembly GCA_039770155.1. Taxonomy (GTDB): domain Bacteria; phylum Bacillota; class Clostridia; order Acetivibrionales; family JBDMZA01; genus JBDMZA01. The sequence continues at coordinate 13,483 of JBDMZA010000272.1, read as the reverse complement.
TTATTATTCCTGTAATTAAATCAATAATTAATTTATCATTGGTAAACTCAATACGATTTGTAAAAAAATATGTTATAGGTGAAAAAAATACCAAAACAGAATTTATAATTAATGATAACAATACATAAAAACAACCTACTATAACAAATACTAAAATATAATATAAAATTCTGTTAAATACAAAGCTTTCTAATTTCTTTATACTTTTTAAAAATGATTCTTTCACTGAAATTTTTTTATTTTCAACAAACCCAAAATAAACTATATTAATTAACATTGATTCAAATAGTGGTTTGGCAGTAATTATATAAAAAATCAAAAATAAAATACTAAATAATAAAAGTAAAAAAAACTTATTAAAAACATTCATTATTAAAATGGTAATAAATATGGGAAAAACAAAAATAACAGTCATTAAAAAAAATTTTATAAAATTATTTTTTATAATCACAATTGTGCTGTCTAATACATCTCCAAAATTCATAGGTTTAAGTTCAAAATTATTGTTTTCCATATTTCACCTCTCTATATAACTCTTCTCAATAATTTTGTTTTTTAGCTTTGAAGCTATTGATTCGATATGAACTCTACAAAAAACAAATTATCATTCTCTCATCAAAAATCTAATTGAATTTTTGATAATTTCTTCATTTTCAACATGAATTTGTATAACCTTACCCAATCTTTCTGGCAATATAAACATTAATTTCTTATTTTTGATTTTTTTATCATAATGTAATTGATTATAAACAATATCAACATCCAGTTTTTTTATTTTAACTGGTAACTTCGCCCTCTTTAATATGTTTTCAATTTTTATGGTAACTTCTTTGTCTATCAAATTTAAATCTTCTGCTATTTTACATGCACTTATAAAACCCAATGAAATACATTCTCCATGAGGCATTTCAAAATCCATAACACTTTCAATAGCATGACCAATTGTATGTCCAAAATTTAAGATTGCTCTTAAACCATTTTCTTTTTCGTCTTGTTCAATTACACTTCCCTTTATTGAACAATTCATTTTTGCTACATATTGCAATACATCTTCTCTACGTTCTAAAACTTTATCTAAATTTAAATCTAAATATTCAAAAAAATCTTTATCATAGACAATACCATGTTTTATAGTCTCAGCTAAACCAGCAATATAATCTCTTTCTGGTAATGTTTTTAATGAACTAACATTAATATAAACTGCTTTAGGTTGATAAAAAGCTCCTATTATATTTTTACTTCCGTTAAAATCAACACCAACTTTTCCTCCAACGCTACTATCAGCTTGAGCTAATAAAGTTGTTGGAACTTGTACAAAATTAATACCTCTTAGATAAGTTGCAGCAACAAAACCTGTTATATCACCTACTACACCTCCACCTAAAGCTATTAAAATTGATTTTCTATCACACTTCAATTCAATTAAATATTCATAAATCGATCTTATAGTATCAAGATTTTTACTCTCTTCTCCTGTTTTAATAACAAACTTATTAATATCATATCCATATTTTATTAATGATTTAGCAAAATATTTATACTGGCACTTATCAATATTTTCATCTGTAATCATTACAATTTTTGTCTTGCTAATATTATTTAGAACTACATTTATTTCATCATAACCCTTAGATATATATATAGGATATGATCTATCACCTAAACTTACATTTAAATTTATCATAATTCACCATCCCAATTAAAATTTCAAAAATAAAGAAAAATTAAAATAATTAAGCTTATAAGGTTAAAAATCGATTTAAATCTGATCATTATAATAAAAATAATTATATCAAAATTAATATAAATTATCCATTATTAAGTATAAAAATTACCAACTCATTTATTAAGGGATATTGGGAAAATTATGATTTATTTTTCCAATATCCCTATATATTCTTCTCAATAATTTTTTATATTAAAGTTTTATTTTCTAATAGATAAAGCTACTTAGGGATAGCCAAAAAATAAACTCTAATTCTTGAGTATGAATTCCCACGATTTAAGTGAACTTCAGACGAAAAGAACTTGGTATAGAGAAGAATTATTCATGAATTTTATTGAAGTAAGTGACTACTCATATATCTTGATTTTAATATTCTTCAACTAAAAACATTTTTTGAAGGTATTTTATTAAATATGAAGCATTTTAATAAATTGCTATTTTTTTATCATTTTCATCATTAAGATTAATTTTGCTATTAGTATCAATACTTTCTTCTTCTATAACATGTCTTAATGATTCCAATTGAAATTTTATTAATGATTCTGATTTTGCCCTAAAAGCTTTTAGACTTCTTTTCATATCTTCATAATCATACCTTATTTTCACTACATCTTCATTTGCCTTATTCAAAATTTCATGTGCCTTTAGTTCTGCTTCTTTTATTACAGCTTCTGCCTTGTCATAAGATGTTTTCTTAATATTTTCTCCTGTCTGCTCTGCAATTAATAGTGTATTTTTTAAAGATTCTTCCAAACTTTTATAATGTTGAATCCCTTCATTTAAAAGTGCTAGTCTATCTCTTAGCTCTGTATTTTCTTGAATATAAAAACTATAATCCTCAATTATTCTTTGAACAATATCTTTTACTTCATTTTCATCATATCCTCGCAAAGATTTTTTAAATTCAATATTTTGTAATTCATTTGGTGTAAAGTTCATAAAATTCACCTCACAAGAGTATCTTTTATATATTTCTTATCTCTTATTTTAATCGGCAGAAATATAAAATTTTTTATATAATTTTATAAAAAAGAAGAAACTTATTTTCCAGAATAGTATTTAAATTTGGAAACAGAGAAAATAAACTAATATTTAGATATTTAAAATTATTACTTAAATAAAAAATATTTAGGATAACCTCAAAAATAACATCTCAATGACTTATTTTTTTGGATATCCTAAACTACCTCATAGAATTCAACATCATATTCTTTAAAAATTGAATTATTAAAAAAACAACTATAGGTGAAAAATCAATCATCATAGATTGTCCTTTTAAAAGTTTTTCAATCCCTCTTCTTATTGGAGCCAATAAAGGTTCTGTAATTTGATAAATGACATTCACAATTTGGCTTACAACCTGATTATCCTTAGGTATAGGTATCCATGACATTATAATCCTTGCAATAAGTGTATATTCTAATATTCTTAATGCTGCAATAACTATTGTCCCGATTAAATCCATTAATTAACCCCCATTTACTTAATCCAAGGGAAAACTCCTTTTGATTTCAGTTCCTCCTTGAATTCGCCCATTAAATCTACATTATTTGGTGCAATTACAAAAATACCATAAGACACTTTTTGAATACCGCCATCTAAAGCATAAACCGCTCCACTTAAAAAGTCTACTATACGTTGTGCTTCCTCTTTACCTAAACCTTCAAGATTAACAACTACAGCTTTTTTGCTTTTTAAATGGTCACAAATCTCTTGTGCATCATCTATCGTTTCAGGTTGAATTATGATAACTTTAAATTGATTATTTGTATGAATGTTAACTACTTTACCGGAAGTTCTTTTTGCATTTGAAGCAATAATTTCTGGTTTGTTAGTTTCATCTTTTTCTACATCACTTTCTTCTTCTCTATCTTCTTCAACTTCCCATCCAAGAAAATCTAGCGCTTTATTTATAAATCCTGACATATTCTTTCCTCCTATTATTCTTAAGTATTTTTATAAATCCTGTAATTTAAACTAATTTTGTAATTATATTATTAATTGTGACACTAACATAAATATTATATACCATATATTAAATTTTGGGAATACAATAAATAAAATAATGTAAAAATTTTAATTATTCTATTTTTTTATCAACATTCTTCCAATTCTAACTATATTAGCACCTTCTTCAATGGCAATTTCAAAATCATTACTCATTCCCATAGATAAAAATTTCATATCAATATTTCTAAATTCCTTGTTTTTAATAAAATCGAATAACTCTTTCATTTCTCTAAATTCTTTACGTATAACATCTTTATTTTCTGTATTGCTGGAAATTGCCATCAATCCTTTTATTTTAACATTACTATATTTATAAATACCATTTGTAATTGTATCTAAACAATTTTTATCAAACCCATATTTTGATTTTTCATTTGATATATTAATTTGAAGTAATATATCAATTGATTTACCAATTCTTTCATATCTCTTATTTAATTCCTCAATAATTTTAATACTATCCACTGAATGAATTAAATTAACTTTATCAACAATAAATTTTACTTTATTTTTTTGTAGATGTCCTATAAAATGCCAATTAATTTTATTATCAATTTCTTCATATTTTTTTATGAAGTCTTGTACTTTACTCTCTCCAAAACTATATATCCCATTTTCATATAATTCTTTAATTACTTTTGATTCCACATATTTAGTAACAGCTATTATCTCTATATTTTTATAGTCTCGGTTAGCATTATCTGCTGCTTTTTTTATTTTCCCCATAACTAAATTAATATTATCACTAATCATCCTTTATTCTCTCCCCTTCGCTTACCCCCGTTGGATTAATAATAAATTTATCATATAATCCAATTGTTTTTTCATAATCATCCTCTACATTTTCAATTATTGCATATTCATTATCATATACTACTATTTTAACATCTTTTAATTCTGTATAATTTGATTTTATCAACATAATTTTTGCTTTTTTCCCTTTTTTATCAAATTCAATCAAACTTTTAATTGGTACCTTATATCCATTATATGGTTTTACTATGATTTCTAATTCAGCTTTTCTCAATGTACATGTCTCACTTAATAAATTTGTAATTTTAAGATAAACTTTCGTTTTATTCTTTTCATCAATCTTTTTAACTATTGAAGCTTCTGTAGATTTATTTATATCTTGTATTGTAATATTTATTTTATCATTTTCTTCCATTATTTTTGATTTATTTTTATCCAAAGAAATTATAATAAAACTCTCAAAATCCTTAATAAGCTTTGCATATGGCTTTTTGCTTTCAACATTAAAAGTACTAAAATCAAAAGTATCATTTGTAATTTTTTTTATATTGTTAATATCAGTTATAGTTATTCTATCCATATTATCTGGTGAATACTGATTTTCATAACCATCAATAAAATATGCAATCAATCCTGAATTTTTTGCTTTCAAAACTATTGTATTTTCGCTGACCTTATCTAATAACTCATTTTTTTGTTTTTTCAAATTTTCCAATTGTTTTCCGCCTACAATATCAGAATCACTAATTAAATCAATTTTTTTCTTTATTAATTCATTTATCTCACTTTCTATTTTTTCAGAACCTTCAATATTGTTTTCCATTGACATAATTGATATTTCCTTTAATTTATCACTTATATCTTCATCAATTTTTAATATATCCTCTGAATAAATATTTTCATTACCATTGTCTGATTTAATAAGTTTTAAAATTTTATTATCAATATAATTTAACTTATCTGTAGTTTCATCTATAGATTTAGTAGTTATTCTTCCAATTTCTTGGTTTTTGCCTATTTTTTCTCCTAAAAACACATTTGTAACACACTTTCCTGTTATTGGTGCAACAAGAACTTCTTCATTTCTTACAAAAATGCCATCAGAATTTATTATTTCTTCTAGAGTACCTTTTCTTAGATAATCAATTTCAATATCTTTTCCCATAAACCACACAACTATGGTAGGTATATAAATTAAAAATAAAATTATAATAATTGCAATTTTAAGTATTTTATTTATTCCTTTAAATTTAAACTTTTTTTTGTTTACATTTCTTTTATTTACATTTCTTTTATTTATATCTGTAGTACTATTTTTTCTATTTAGAACTGTTTTACTTGAGGTTTTTTTTGTAGTTTTCTTCACAGGTTTTTTTATAGTTTTTTTAGTAGGTTTTTTTCTTTTAAAATTGTATCTGTTTTCTTTTCTACTATCCTCTATTTCAGGATTTTTTTTCTTAATAAAAACTTTAGAATTTTCTTTCTTTTTAATTCTATGTTCAATTTGTTTAGAAACTCGTATCTTTTTTATTTTCATACCACTAAAATCCCCTTTATAATGTACAATATCATGTATGGAAAACCTGAAAATTGGGCATTTTCCAAGTTTTATAATAAATGACTGGAAAATCATTACATTAGCCTTTTGTTTTTTATTTTTTTGTTTCTCCTAATTGAGTTGCCAATGCAACTGCAAGCTTCACATGTTCATAAACTAATCCGCCTTGAATATATGAAATAAAAGGCTCTTTAATTGGCGCGTCTGCACTTAATTCTATTGAAGCTCCCTGTACAAAAGTTCCAGCAGCCATTATAACCTTAGAATCATAACCTGGCATATCCCAAGGTTCCAAATTAACAAAGCTATCTACAGCTGATGATTTTTGTATACTCTTACAAAAATTTATCAATTTTTCTTTATCATTAAACTTTACAGCTTGAATAATATCGCTTCTTTTATCATTGTAATTTGGTAGTGTATCAAAACCCAACATATTCATAAATTTTGCGGTAAACACTGCCCCTTTTAGACTTTCACCCACAGCATGTGGTGCCATGAACAATCCCTGAAAAATCAATCTATTTATACCAAGACTTGGTCCAATTTCTTTGCCTATTCCCGGTGCAGTTAATGTATATGAAATTTTTTCAATTATTTCTCTCTTTCCACATATATAACCTCCTGTTGGAGCTAATCCTCCTCCCGGATTTTTTATTAGAGATCCTGCAATTAAATCAACTCCAATATCTGTTGGTTCTCTTTCTTCAACAAACTCTCCATAACAATTATCAACTAAAATAATAATTTTATTATTAATACTTTTAATAAACTTTGTAATAGTTTTTAGTTCTTCAATAAATATTGATTTCCTCCATGAATATCCCATTGATCTTTGAATATAAACTAATTTTGTATTTTTATTAATTTGTTCTTCAATTTCTTTTAAATTAAAACTACCATCTTCATTCAATTCGGCTTGTCTATAACCTATGTTAAATGATTTTAGAGAATTAGTATTTTTACCTCTGATTCCAATTACTTCTTCTAATGTATCATATGGTTTACCTGTAACAGATAAAAGTTCATCATTTGGTCTTAATAATCCAATTAAACAAAGATATAATGCCTGTGTGCCTGAAACAATAGTATGTCTTACTATTGAATCATCAGTCGAAAATACTTTCGAATAAATCTCATCTAATTTTGATCTACTTACATCTCCATATCCATATCCTGTAGTACCTTGAAAATGACTTTCACTCAAATTACACTCTTGCATAGCATTAATTACTTTTAATTGATTAAATTCTTTTATTCTATTAATTTTATCAAATATATTTTTTAACTCATTATCACTCTCAACTTCTCTAATTAAATCAATTATATCTGATTTTACTCCAAACTTTTCGTACATTTCATTTAATTTATCATTCATTATCTATCTCCATATTTTCTTTATTTATATCTTAGGGATATCCCTAAGTAAACATTATAATAAAAATTTATCGAATTTTATATATTTATTTGTTATAAAATTAAATTCATAATAAAAACATTATTATTTGTTACATTCTTTTAGGGATATCCAAAAAATAAACTCTAATTCTCGAGTATGAATTTGCATGATTTAAGCGAACTTCAGACGAAAAGAATTTTGTATTATTTTTTAGGTTCTCCTTAGAGTATAAAATCATTAGAATAATATAATTATATACTCTAAATATGACTATAATTTTTTTAAAATATTTTTTATGAAATTTAAAGTGTGCCTTGGACTAATAAATTATTGAAAAAAATTATATAATGAATTAAACTAGTGAATATCCAAAAAAAACAAACTTTAAGATCAAACTTTTTAAGAGGTGTTAATTTGATACTAAACTATAAAGCTAAACTTTCAGATTCAGGTAATTCTATTAAATCAATACTTAAAGATAAGTTAAATATATCAAATAATTTATTATCTAAACTAAAAAAAAATAATCAAATTTTTTTAAACAAAATTCCTACAAAAATAAATTGTTTTATAATGCCCTATGATTTAATTACTGTTAATGTTAAGCCTGAAAAAAAAATAACAAATATAAAACCTGAAAAAATTCACTTGGACATAATTTATGAAGATGAATTTTTAATAATATTAAACAAAGAGCCTAATATAGTAGTTCACCCGACATATTTATACTCAAAAGGAACTATTGCAAATGGGTTACTAAATTACTTCATAGAAAATAATCTTGATACAACTATAAGACCTGTATCAAGATTAGATAAAAAAACTTCAGGTTTAATTGTTTTTGCCAAAAATGCCTATATTCAGGAATCTTTAATCTTACAAATGAAGAATATGACATTTATAAAAAAATATATAGGAATAACAGAAGGTGTTGTAAAAAATGATTTTGGTACAATTAATGCTCCTATTGGAAGAAAACCAGAAAGTATAATAGAAAGATGTGTTTTAAAAAGCGGATCAATTGCAATAACCCACTATAAAGTTCTTAAAAGATTTAAATTTGCAAGCCTTTTAAGTTTTCAATTAGAAACAGGAAGGACGCATCAAATCAGGGTTCATTGTAAACACATAAATCATCCATTAATCGGAGATGATCTTTATAATCACAAAGAAAAACCTTTTTTAAATCGCCAGGCTTTACACTCATCAAAAATTAAATTTATACACCCAATATCAAGCAAGGTATTAAAGCTCTCTGCTCCAATACCTTATGATATCAAAAATTTATTAAATAAATTATCCTACTTTTAATTCTAATCTCAATTTATCAGCAATCATTGCTACAAATTCTGAATTTGTAGGTTTACCTTTTCCTAAATTCACAGTATAACCAAACAATGTATCAATAGCATCAACTTGACCTCTTCCCCAAGCAACTTCTATAGCATGTCTTATAGCTCTTTCAACTCTACTTGGAGTGGTGTTATACTGCTTTGCTATATTAGGATACAATTGTTTAGTAATTGAATTAATTATATCAATATCTTTTATAACCATAATAATAGCATCTCGTAAATATTGATATCCCTTTATATGTGCTGGAACACCTATTTCATGTAAAACATTAGTTACTTCAACCTCAACATTTTTTTGTTGTCCATGTTGTTTTATATGTTTAGGCATTGAAATACTATCAGACATAATAACATTATGAGGTTGTTGTGGTTCAACATACTTTAATTGTCTGATTCTTGAAACTAGTACTTCCATATCAAAAGGTTTAACAACATAATATTCAGCTCCAAGTGAAAGTGCTCTTTGAGTAATTTTATCTTGTCCAACAGCTGATAATATAATAAACAAGGGTCTTGTTTCCATTTTCATGGAGTTAATTTTTTCTAGTACACCAAGTCCATCAAGATGTGGCATAATTATATCTAATATAGCAATATCAGGTACATTCTTAGTAATTAAATCACATGCTTCCAGACCATCTCTAGCTACTCCTACGACTTCGATATCTTCTTGATTATTAAGATATTCACACAAAATATCTCCAAACTCCCTATTATCATCTGCAATAACAATTTGAATTTTTTTATGTAACAAAATAACTCCCCCTAACTTTAATCAAATATATACTACTTTAATTATATTGTCTATTCGACAAAATTTCAAGGTCTAATTGTAAATTTCAGTAAACAATCCTTTATTAAACCCTTTTTTTTTGCATAAATCAACGTTAATTCTAAAATTAACCCAAATATTTAATAAAAAATCTTATCTAAACTGTACTTTTATTTACAAATTTGTTTGTAAATTTAATCAATATCATAAAAAAAGCTCTTAAAACTTTTTTTATGATATTGTAAACTAAATATACTTAATTTTATTATACCATAAATTCCAAAATAATATTTATTTTTTATATTGCCCATTGTAATTCTACATTTTTTTGAATTGAAAATAAGAATTTAAGTATAAATTAAGAGTTACATCGTTCATAATATTCCAAAAACCTATTATATAATCCCTTATATGCTATTTATATTTTTCTGCTTTATCCAGCATTTCTTTTGCAAGTTTTGTAGTAAATTCCGAATTATCTCCTGCTAATAATCTGGATATTTCAATTATTTTTTCATCATAATTTATATTCTTAATCTTTGTGTATGTATTTTTATCTGATATTTTTTCTATATAATAATGATTATCTGCCAAAGTAGCTATTTGTGGTAAATGAGTCACACAAATTACTTGATGATTTTTGGATATTTGTTTTAACTTTTTACCAACCTTTTGAGCAGCTATTCCACTTATCCCTGTATCAATTTCGTCAAATATTAATGTTTCAATTTTATCAACTGTTGCCAATGTTTTCTTTATTGCCAACATAATTCTTGCCATTTCACCACCTGAAGCAATTTTAGACAAAGATTTTAAAGGTTCTCCTTTATTCGTTGAAATTAAAAACTCAATTTTATCTAAACCTGTTTCTTTAAAATTATTTTCATTTAATTCATATTCGATATCCACTTTAAAATTGGCATTTTTTATCTCTAAATCAATAAGTTCTTTTTTAATATTTTCTGCTAAAAAATCTCCTGCTTTACACCTCTGAATATTTATTTTTTTAGCATACTCTAACAATTCAATTTCAAGTTTATCAATTTTCATCTTTAAATTGCTTGTATTTTCTTCAACATTCTCTAATGTATTCAATTCAATTATTGCATTTTCTTTATAAACTAATATTTCCTCAATAGTATTTCCATATTTTCTTTTCAATGTATTAATAAGTTCAATTCGTTCTTGTATTTCTTCTAATAAATTAGGATTGTATTCAACAATATCCTTTTCATCTCTTACAATATCATTTATATCATCTATAAGATATTCCAAATTTTCAATATCCTTTGTCAGTTTATCATATTTATAATCATATTCTGCTATTGTTTTCATTGAGGTAATAGAATCATTAATTAAGTCTCTTGCAGATGATTTTTGATTATTACCTGAAATTAATGATTCATAAACTTTTGATAAAACATAAGTTATCTTTTCAGCATTATTTAACACAGATTTCTCATTTTGTAGATTATCATCTTCACCAATACTTAAATTTGCAATGTCAATTTCATCTATTTGATATTTTAAAATATCGATTTTTTTTTCTCTCTCACCAATATTTTCAGTTAATTTTTTTAAGTTATTTTTAATCTTTAGATAATCTTCTCTTTTCTCTTTATAAAGTTTTTTTAACTTTAATAATTTCACCCCTGCAAATAAATCAAGTAACTCTATATGGCTCTCTGTTCTCAAAAGAGATTGATTATCATATTGTCCATGGACATCAATAAGTTTTTCTCCAATTTTCTTAAGAGTTGATACTGTAACTAATTTACCATTAACTTTACAAATATTTCTTCCCGAAAGAAAAACCTCTCTTGAAATAATGAGAATTTCATCATCTTCTTCATCCAAATTAAATTCTTTAAAAATATTCTTTAAAAATTCACCAGAATATTCAGCTTCTATAAGAGCTTTTTCTTCTCCCGTTCTTATAAGCTCTTTTGAAACTCTACTTCCTAAAATAGCATTTATTGAGTCAATAATAATAGATTTACCTGCTCCTGTTTCTCCAGTAAATATATTAAGATTTTTCCCCAATTCTAAATTTAAATCTTCAATCAATGCAATATTTTTAATATGTAAATAAACTAACACTTACACACACCTCTTCTACATATAACTTATGAGAAATTAAAAAATAATATAAAATTCTTTTCATCTTAAGTTCACTTAAATCATGCAAATCCATACTCAAGAATTAGTATTTATTTTTTGGATATCCCTTAGAAAAAAAAACCAAAAAAAATGCTCTTATATCTTTTTACGCTTTTGTCAGTTTATAAATTTTATTTACCATTTCTTCTGCTATTTTTTCTGCCCTTGAAATTACCATAATCGTATCATCACCTGCTATAGTTCCTACAACTTCATCCCATTTTAAAGAATCCAAAGCTGAAGCTACTGCCTCTGCCATACCAGGTAAAGTTTTCACTATAACAATATTATTTGCATAATCACATGAAACATATGCTTTTGTTAATATAGTCAAAAGTCTACTTGAAGTAATATTATCTAAATTTGAAACTATTTTATACTTAGATTTTCCATCCTTTGTTGAAACTTTAACCAATCTTAATTCTTTTATATCTCTTGAAATCGTAGCTTGTGTTACATCCATCCCAAGATTTTTAAGTTTTATAGCAAGTTCTTCCTGTGTTTCTATTTCATAATTATCTATAATTTCTAATATTTTTGCATGTCTGCTATATTTCATTTTTTTTTGAATTGCCTCCTCTTCCATATAATTTTGACCTCAATATATCGTAAAAATTTCTATTATTTATTTTAATGAATTTCACTTTAAATTCACCCTTTTCTACTTCAATCACATCATTTTCTTTAACTTTATAAACAACCTGACCATCAATAGTTATTACTGCCTCTAAAATATAACCATCATCAAACATAGCTTTTACTTTTCTATTACTATTTATTACATAAGAACGTGAATTTAACATATGAGGACAAATGGGAGTAATTATAATTATATCCGAATTGGGTTCAACTATTGGTCCTCCTGCTGAAAGTGAATACGCCGTTGAACCTGTAGGTGTAGATATAATAATACCATCACCTGGAAATGAATCAACAAAATCAGAATCAACATAGGTCTTTAATTCTATTATTCTTGATATAGAACTTCTTGAAATAACAATATCATTTAATGCAATATCCTCATATAAAGTATTTCCATCCCTTATTACTCGAACTTTTAACATCATTCTCTCTTCAATAACATAATCGTTATTAACAATTAAAGATGTTGCAAAATCAATTTTATCCTTTTCAATTTCTGTCAAAAATCCTAATGTACCAAGATTTATGCCCAAAATCGGAATATTTTTCAAATAAGTTTCTCTTGCAGTTTTTAAAAAAGTTCCATCTCCACCAAGACAAATAATTATATCTGATTTATTTATAACTTCTTTTTGATTTAAAAAACATTCTTTTAAGCCTAAACTTTTAGATGTTTCTTTATCAATAAAAACATTGCATTCTTTATCTGATAAACATCTAACCAATAAATTTGTATAAATTAAATCTATGTCTTTAGTTCTGTTAACAATAATACCAATATTTTTCATCAATATCTCCATTTTTTAGGAAAATTCAAAATCAAATCATCCCTATTTATATATCAATCATATTATAAAGCAGAATCAAAAAATAAACTAGTTAACTTTTTTTGAAAATTCATTAAATCATTGAGTGTCTCTTTACTAATTTCAAATATTCAATATGATTTCATTTATAAAATAATACCGAATTCATACTCAAGAATTAGAGTTTATTTTTTGGCTATTCCTAAGGCAGAATCAAAAAATAAACTAGTCAACTTTTTTTGAAAATTCATTAAACCATCAATATTTTCAGAAAAAAATTGTCTTATGAAATTTTTGATTAT
>JBDMZA010000271.1:0-5702 GCA_039770155.1 Clostridiales bacterium | reverse complement strand
ATTATATATGACTCGTTAATTTTTAATACTATTATAATATTTTTTAAAAATTATGAATTTACTATCTGTAAAATCAAACGAGAAATTAAATTGTTTGATTTTATAGAAACAAAATGCTATAATGTTTGTATAATATAAAACGAGGTGTTTTGAATGAATAAATCAGACATTTTTATAAATTCCACTTTAGATGAACTAAAAAAGGGATACAGAGTAACTGATAATTTTTTTGAATGTATTATATGTAATAAAAAATTTGAAAAGGGTATGATTTTTTCATATGATAATAACTTTTATGAATGTGAAAAGTTTGTAAAAATCCACATTGAAACCGATCATACATCTGTATTTAACCATTTATTAAATCTTGATAAAAAATTAAATGGTCTTACAGACCAGCAAAAAAATATTTTAGAACATTTTTATATGAATAAAAAAGACTCAGAAATTCAAAAAGATTTAAAACTTAAAAGTAGTTCTACAATTAGAGGACATAGGTTTAACTTAAAAGAAAAAGAATTTCAGGCTAAAATATTTTTAACACTTATGGAATTACTAAAAGATAAGAATAAAAAATTTTCTTATTATGTTGAACCACACAAAACAGCTAAAATGCTTGACAATAGATATGATACAAAAGAAACTGAAGAATTAGAAATTCTAAATAAATATTTTAACAAAGGGTTGAATGAACCACTTATAACTTTTTCAACTAAAGAGAAAAATAAAATTATTATTTTAAAACATATAATAAAAAAGTTTTCAAAAAATAAAATTTACACAGAAAAAGAAGTCAATGAAATACTAAAAAATGTTTATGAAGATTTTGCAACAATAAGAAGATATCTTATAGGATATGGTTATATGGAAAGGACTAAAGACTGTTCAAAATATTGGTTAAAGGATACCAACAAGGAAGATGAAAATACTATGGATGATAGAAAAAAATTAAAACTTGAATACAAGGAATTAAAAAGCGAGTCTGGTATTTATATAATAAAAAATTTAAATAACAACAGATTTTTATTGATAACTACAACTAACTTTAAAACTATTAATGGTAAAAAGTACGAATTAAATATGGGAACAAATAAATTTAGAAACCTACAAAAAGATTGGGAAAAATTTGGTGAAGATAATTTTGAATTTAAAATATTAGAAACATTAGAAGATGATGTAACAAATAAAAGAATAGCTCTAAAAGACTTAAAAGAAAAATGGTATGCAAAGTTAGATCCTGAAAAAAAGATTAGATATTAAATTCCAAGTAAATAAGTTTGCGAATTAATAATTTCCCTATAAATCCACTATCATTTTTTTAAGATAATATAATATGGATTTTAAAAGCAAACTTTTACTTGGTTATAATAATATAATATGGGAATTGTGATATATTATGTTATTATAATTTGTGAGTTAGTATTATAAATAATTTTATTTTAATTGGGAAATATATATTTTTTAAAAGGCTATTTTAGTTAATTCAATTAATAAACTTTATTATTTATTGACCTATTTTCTTCATAATGATATATTTTACATAGTAAGGAATTTATAATTTAAATATAATATTAACATTTAAATTGTTGTATTATGTAATTTATTCTATTGATTTGATATACTGAGTGAAATTTATATTTTAAATTTTTTTATTATATAAAATCTTAAAATATAGCCTTTCAACTTCAGCATCAAATTATTCTGAAAAGTTCTTAAAGGATTAAGAATAAATATGTAATTAAAAATTAATTCAAATAAACTTTAGGAGGTGAGACTTACCTTTTACTTAATTTACTACTTTATTTCAAAAAATAAAAAATAAAAAATAAACCATACAAAATTATAATACCAAACTGCTTCAATTATTTAATAAAAGATACAAGACCATATGAAATAATAGACTTTTAAATTGTTATGTTCTTTCAATTTAAAAAATTATAGTTATTTGTTTTTTGAAATTTATGATTAAATATTCTGATTGATCTTTAATTATAAAATTATTATTTATAGAACTTTTTGATTATAAAGCAAATTAAATTTCACTTGAAAATATTAATTTGCTGTGATTTTAATTTATTTCAAATAAAGATGTTTAATAGGGGGTAATTATGAATAAAAAGTTAATAATTGTTGGATTAATAGTACTAGTTTCAATTTCGTTGTTCATGGTAAATTTATTTGCAGCTGCTGAGGCAACTGTTTCTTATAAGGTTCAAAATGATTGGGGCAGTGGTGCTGTTGTAAATGTAACAGTTAAAAATATTGGATCATCTACAATAGAAGGATGGGATGTTAAATGGACATTTTCTGGTGATCAAAAAATAGATAGCATATGGAATGCTACTATTACACAAAACGGTTCAGAAGTAGTTGCTAAAGGTTCATCATGGAATTCCGATATACCAGCTGGAAGTTCTGCTAACTTTGGATTTCAAATATCTTATAGTGGTTCAAATGTAAATCCAACTGAGTTTACAGTTAATTCAGAATCGGTACCCGTAAAAACTGAAGAGCCAGTTAAAACTGAAGAACCAGTTAAAACTGAAGATCCGGTTAAAACTGAAGAGCCAGTTAAAACCGAAGATCCAGTTGAAACAACAGAACCAGTTGTTTCAAATGATCCTGACGAGGGCTTAGTTGCATTTCCTGGTGCTGAAGGATATGGAAAGGTTGCTACTGGTGGACGTGGTGGTAAAGTTTATGAAGTAACAAACCTTAATCGTTCTGGTTCAGGCAGTCTTGGTGCTGCACTTGAAGCTTCCGGACCAAGAACAGTAGTTTTTCGTGTTGGAGGTACTATCGAAGGTGATTTTAATATTTCTAAAGGTGATATTACTGTAGCTGGACAAACAGCACCAGGCGATGGTATTGCTATCAATGGACGTCTTTCAGTTAATTCAAGCAACGTAATTCTTAGATATATGCGTGTAAGAGGAGTTGGTGTTGATGATACCATAGGTGGTTCACATGACAAACACACACAAATTTATGACCATATATCAACTAGTTGGAGTAGCGACGAGATATTTTCAATTTATTTTAATACTAAAGTAACAATGCAATACTGTATGGTTACAGAGGCAAATTCAAGTGATCATCAATTTGGTGGAATTTGGGGAAATGATTATTCAACATACCATCACAACCTGTTTGCTCATAACACCAGTCGTAATCCTCGTATTGCTTCCGGATCTGGATACAATGATTACAGAAATAATGTAATATTCAACACTAGAGCGCCTATTCATGGTGGTGAGAAACATCAAGTCGGTGATCCAAATCATATTGGTCAATCGTGTAATGTGGTTGCAAACTATATTAAACCTGGACCAGTAAATACAAAACTAAATATTGCACAGCCAGGATCTCGTGATGGTAAAGATGATGCAGGAGATTGGTATGTTGCTGACAATTATGTATATGGTAATGCCAGTGTAACAGCTGATAACTGGAAAGGTGTAAGCGGAACCTATAATAAACTTACTTCACCTTCTACATATATGCCAATCAGACAACAAACGGCAGAAGAAGCATATGAAACTGTTCTAGAAACAGTAGGTTGCTCATTAAAACGTGATTCCATGGATACACGTATAATTAATGAAGTCCGCACTGGTAAGCCAGAAGGTGGTAATGGTTTAAAAACTTCACCAGGTCCATTACCAAAATTAGAAGGTGGAACAGCTCCTGTTGACTCTGACCATGATGGTATGCCTGATTCATGGGAAAAAGCTAACGGACTTGATCCTAATGATGCTGAAGATGGAAATAAAAAAGATTCAATTGGTTATACTATGTTAGAGAATTATCTAAACAGTATTGATAACATATAGTAAAATAAAAAAACTGTATCAGATAAAAAGTGAATACACCTCAAGGTATAATCTTGAGGTGTATCACTATAGAATCCTTTATGGATTGATGAATGTTTTTGCTTTTTGTTTTTGCTCTAAATATTTAAATTAAAATCCCATATCCATTTTCTCTGCATTTTCAGGAATTTCTATTTTTATTTCTTCATTAATACTTGATACTTCTACATTAACTTCAAATATGTTATCCTTTGCTTCATCTGAATTCATGTCATAAGGATTTATCATCTTTCCTTCACACTTATATACAACTTTCATTATAACATCTTTTAAATTGTCATCTGTTGATATATATATATTACCTTTTAATTTTATATCTTTTAATTCTTCAGTATCTATTCCATTATCAATAGTTGGTAATTTTATATTATATGTCCCATCGATAGAAAATTTATTGCAGTTAACACCATTAACATCTTCAGCACCAATATATTCATAATTTTCATATAAACCTGAAGCTATTTGAGAATATATATCTGATAATTCATCAACCTGTGTTATAATTTCTTCAGTTGATTCAGTTTCATACCATTCTCCCATCATCTTTATCCATGTTTTTTGATCTTGCCTAATAATTTCAACTTCACTATCAGCTTCATTATCAATGAAGTTTTTGAAACTTATAATATTATTTTTTTTATCCCTGCTAATTTCAATATTATTATTTGTCTCATTTTGTTCCGCATCTTTCCATAATGTATTGCATTTTAGACTATAACTGTCTTGCTGCATTAATTTATTATCTGTTATAGCTGTTTTGATTTGATTAATATCTACTTTTTCCACAGCTTCCTTTTTTTCAGCACTTTTTTCTTTAGTCTTCGTATTTGAGCTATTATCACTGCATGATGATAACATCATAATTGATGTTAGTATAAATATAAACACTATAAATATAAATTTCTTCATAATATATACTTTTCTCCTATATTTTAAAAAATTATTTGGATTATGATTATATATATATTTCTTGATATTGTCAATTCATATATACTTATTTTACAAATAAAATTTGCTTTTACAACTTAATATATAAATATGTTACTTTTGAGTCCCTTGGATATCTAGATAGGCTTGAAAAAAATATAAAAATTCTATAAATCATTTTAAAAAAGTACTTTAACTAAAAAGTTTTTTGGATATGATACTGTAAGTAAAATATACAACGAATTTGAATTTGATAAATTTGATAATAAAAGTTTATTTTTTGGAAATACTGAGTTTTCAATTTATGATGTGTATAATTCTTTAACTTACTTAAATAGGCATATAGAGCCTTTACAAAAATTTGTATACGGATATATAAAAGAACAGTACAGAAAAACAATAATATTGTATATTATGATATTACAAATTAATCAATAAACATGATCTAATGTGACATATTTGTATATAAGACAGAAATAAAATTGTGTTTTTTTATTATAGTATATATTTAACACAAATAATAGATTATAATGTTAATTAGAAATATTTTCTTAAATAACTTAGGAATAGCTAGAAAATAAACTTTAATTCTCAAGTATGAATTCACACGATTTAAATGAACTTCAGACGAAAAGAATTTGGTATTATTTTTTAGACTCTCCTTAGATTTAATTATTTAATATTAAACATATTTTTATAGGAGAAAAAGATGAAAACATCAGATATTGTTTATAATTATGAACCCTTATGGGGTGAATGGAAAATTGATGGACTAATTGGAGAAGGAAGCATTGGGAAGGTTTACAAATTATCGAAGGAACTATTTGGTAAAAAGTACTATTCTGCTGTAAAAGTAATTACAGTACCCACTAAAGAACAATATGAAAATTATGTAAATACTAT
>JBDMZA010000270.1:0-4863 GCA_039770155.1 Clostridiales bacterium | reverse complement strand
GTGAATTACATAAATTTGCTGTAATACCTAAACATTGGATTGTAGAAAGATCATTTGGCTGGTTGGAAAAGAATCGAAGACTATGGAAAAACTGTGATTTGAATATCCAAATTATGTTATAAATTATTACAACTCAAAGAAGATTCTAAACAGGCTCTAAGATTCGGATTTTTAGTAATTATTAATTCAATAAATTTGTCATTATGATTTTTGTGTAGATTATTTATATCTACCCATGTGTTGAAATAGGTTGGAGATATTAACGAAAAAATCATAAAAAGTTTTTCAAGAGATATTAGTTCAGTTATTAATTGGATATCATCCGATTTTAAATCTGAAAGATTTGAATTATTATGTGGGGATTACATGCAATTATATATTGGAAACAATAATTTTAACCTTCTTCATTTTCTCATATCTCCTCATTAAATATAGAGCCTGAAAGTCATTGAAATATCACTTTCAGGCTTTGTGAAAAGTTATCCTAATTAAAAAAATTGCAACTGCTAATCTACATTTTTATATATACGATAACTGAAGAAAAGTGGTTCGTTTGCTGGTGAATATATACTTCTACTTGCACATAACTCAAATGTAATTGTATCAGCAACAGGATTATAATCACTAACTTGTGGATGTGTTATCATACCATTTGTACTCGGATCTGCGTCTAAAAGAAAATTCATCCCCCATCCAGTTACAACACTTGTTTTTGATTGATATTCGACTGAACCACAATAATTAGTCCAATGATTTTTCCCGGTAAGTTTATCCATATCTGAACCATCTATGACTTCTACATTCGCTGTCATGTTTTCTTCATCAAGCGTAAACATACATGTTCGACTCAAATTAACTTCAGTATTAGTATGGTTATCAAAAACAGAAATGGTATTTTCATTTCCAGTAATAGCACTGTCAACAGCACTAATATGATGTTGACCAATAAACAAGTTGCAATCACTATCTAAATAATTATCTAAACCTGTAAAGTCGTTACCAGTTCCTCCAAGCGTCCATAAGATTTCACTAGTATACCTATCAATTTTAAATACTGCATATTGATTTCTCATTGATACCAATAAATTATCATCCTTAGGATCAATAGAAACAGAATTTATATGAACATAATCTTGATAAGTATCAGGTGTTTCATTTGTTGAATCTGAATATGCATTTGATTCAAGTGAATTTGCATATAACTCTGGATGATCTATACTATTAAATTCAGAAACTACTTTTCCATTAGATACTTCCTGAATAATCCCTGCTTGTACATAGGCAGTGTTTCCACCATCAATTCCATTTCCATTCAAATTTTCTGCTAGCAGTGGAACATAACTTAATGAAATCCAATGATTTGCACCTAAAAGTTGAAACTCATGTTCATCCAAATATCCTTCACCATGATTACTAGAACTTAATAGAGTTGCATAATTAATTTCTACATAATTTTCATTCATAATTACAAACATGCCACTACAAAAACTTCCTAGTTTATGTCCCATTTCAGAATTTAATTCCAAGTTAAAAGTATAGAATCTTCCATCTTTAGTATCCTGTGCTTTAAAATTCCCACTCATATTGTGACCTATATATTGCATGTTGCGATAATAAACAATTTCACCATCTGTACTAATACGAAACATAAATTGATCAAGAATGCATGTGTAAACACCAGAAGCTGCCGGGGTACTACCATATGTCACTTCAAAATCAGGAAACATCTCATTTACTGTATGCACATTATATACAGTACCGTCAGCCATTGTCACCTCAATAACTTGATCAATAGGCGTATCTGAATCAATCATTTCAGGCACCAGACTAAAAGTGCATCCTGAAACTGCCAAGTCAACTTTTGTCTCGTTTCCTATCTGACTTGTAGCTGAAGTTATATTTTTGCCAATAAATTTTAATCGATTACCTGCTACAAGGGCGTTTAAATAATAATCTGTAGTATTTGTTTCATCATGTGAAGCAACTAGTACAACACCTGTAGCGCCATTTTCATCCTGTACTTTCACTCCAATATCTGCTGAATTTGGGGTAGTATAATTTGAGTTTTTTGCATCATACTCTGCAATTTCATTAGTATAATCAAACAATAAATTATTAGCAGTGTTATTTTCCTTATTATTATTTTCGTTATTTCCGTATCCACCTGCATTAATCAAGGACACAACTATGCTTAAAACAATAATTCCTAGTATTTTTTTCATTTCTTGTTTACCTCCAAAAAAAATATATAATAGAAATTTTCTTTATAAATTCCTATTACATATATATTATCACATAAAAAGCTAAATAGACCATAATTGAAAAATGTTGTATATATTCATTTATATTATATAGCAATATAATATCTGGTTAATTTTTTAATACCTAGGGATAGCAAAAAAATAAACTCTAATTCTCGAGTATGAATTCGCACGATTTAAGCGAACTTCAGAGGAAAAGAACTCGGTATTATTTTTTAGGCTATCCCTAGTCGTTTTCCAGATTCAATGGTAAATATAATAATAATTAATAAGATTTAAGTTGCATTCCACATCCATGAAATTCTGTAGACCTTGTTTCAAAACCAAATTTCTTATAAAATTCCTCTTTACCCTTGATGTACACTTATTGTTGAAACTCTTGGCATATGCACAAACTCTTTTTTTTGTTTTACCATTTTAGCCATAATGATTTCTACATTCATTGGTTAATCTCTCCTTCTAGCATACTCGTAATTACCATTAACACTCTGATTTAGATAGAAATCAAGTTATAAATTGGCATAAAAAAAGACTCAGATAGTTCTTCAAACAATTTAAAAGATGCTGATTTTTCAAATCAAAAGGAACCAAATGAAGGATGTCCAAAATTATTTTTCCCTACACTTACAACTGCAACTTCTGGTAATACTGCCTTAATAAACTCTTCAGTTGATGAAGTATCAGAACCATGATGGACAACTTTTAAAACATCACGATCTAAATCAACACCTTCTTTTAAAACCAATTCCTCTACTTCTTTTTCTATATCTCTTGTCAAAAGCATAGAAAAATCTTTATAAGTAAGTTTACATAAAACCGAATTATTATTTTCATATTTTTTACTTGGACTTAAAACATTAATTACAACATCACCAACTTTAAATTGATCTCCCTGTTGTAATTTAACCAGATTAGTTCCATTTTTATCTACTTCACCATACAAATTTATATCACTAAATTCTGGTATAATTAAGTTTTTTACGTTAAAGCTGTCTAAGATTGACTCCAGACCACCGAGGTGGATCGGAGGTCTAATGAGAATAGTTTTTCTCGAAATGTTTAAATCTTTCAAAATGATTTTATGATATTCCATTCAATCTGAAGGTTTCTTTTCTTTATCTATTTTTTTATTTAAATAATATGACATGGTAGCCCAAAGTTCATTTTGAGAAATACCTAGAAATTTTAATTCTTCTTTAGGCCAATTTTTCCATTGTTTTATTGTAGTATCATTATTATGAACTTTATAATGACTTTTTCCATCATCAATTTTTTGATAATTCCCAGATATAATATAATAAAATACATCATCTTCTGAATTATTGCAAAAATACTCATTACCTATATCATCCTTATAATAAATGTACGATCCTGGATCATTATTAAAGACAAATGAAATATAATTTTTATCATTATCTGAGATAAAAGATATTTCAGGTTTTACTGGACTTCCTTCTAATGATTCATTATAATCCAGAAAATTAATGATTCTTAATCTAGAAAAATCTTTTTTAATATAGACTTTGAATTTTTCATACCCTGAATTTTCTAATTTTAACTTAATGTCATAACACTTTTCTGTACTTAATTTAGTTGAATATTCTTCAAAATTTATTTTCTTAGGATTTTTTTTTGAACAAGAACAGAAGATACAAAATAAGTTAATTAGCAGTAAAATACTAACTAAACTAAAAATTTGTTTTTTCATAACTATATTATCCTCATCTTTCTTAGCATTCACAATTTAAAAATAAATTTCACTTTAACCTAAATATTTAAAAAAATTGCTAAAATAATTTTCTTTATAAATCTTATAATCACTTGCTTTTGTTATTTCATCTTTATATTCTTTAGTTGTCCAAATTTTTTTTATATCTTTTTTTAATTCATTTTCGTAGCCTTTTTTAGTACCACTTGCTGGATTCACATCAAGATTATCATGTGCCTCCTTATCTTTTGAATCTTTTAAAGCCTAGTTAAAAGATTCTGTTTCAACTATCTTTTGTTGTCCAATTCTATCTTTATAGTATGATGGATTACTTTTTGAGTAACAAATTCACCAGTATTATGTTTTTAGCAAGTACAAAATCTCCTTCTTTTATTTCATGAATTCTTTTATGTCCATCCTTTGTTAAAACTAAAGTATCTCCTGTAAAACAACCAAATTTCAAAAGGTCAATAACACTTTGACTAATTCCTCTATTTCTTTTTCTATATCTCCTGTCAAAAGCATAGAAAAATCTTTATAAGTAAGTTTACATAAAATCGAATTATTGTTTTCATTTTCATATTTTTTACTTGGACTTAAAACATCAATTGCAACATCACCAGCTTTAAATTGATCTCCCTGTTGTACTTTAACCAGATTAGTTCCATTTTTTTATCTACTTCCTTTAACACATCGCCATACAAATTTATATCACTAAATTCTGGTATAATTAAGTTTTCCCCTCATATGATCCTATTTCATCTCCAGAAACGGAATAGCAATTATAATCTTCGTCTGAAGTAAAACTATAATATTCATTTCCTATAGTATCTTTATAATATTTATAACTTGATTCATCATCATCAAAATAAATTAACAGCCAATCTTTATCCT
>JBDMZA010000269.1:0-2789 GCA_039770155.1 Clostridiales bacterium | reverse complement strand
TCAACTTAATATTATATACAATTTGTGGTACTTGTCGCATACCACTTTTATTACTATTTGTGCCGTCCGCGACAGCGGCGGAATGGAGTTTTTTATGTATAAAAATAACTAATTAATTATTATAAAATAAAAAATTACTGAAAAATTTACTGGATTACTTAAAAATATACTGAGATTTATACAGTATAAATAATTATTGGTTCTATTATAATTTTAACTATAAAGATAGTAATTTTAGGAGATGATTTTTTGAATAAAAATATAACAGAACTAAAAGAAACAAAATTTCCAAAAAAATTTAATTTTATAAAGAAAATTTTTTTAGAAAACTTAATACTAATAAATACTGATTATTGTAATGAAGACTATATTAAAATAGATAAAATAAAACTATTTGAGAAACTAAAGTTTTGATAGAGACATTATTTATCTGAACTTTTAGTTTTATATTTTTTTATAAAATCACTTAATTCTTTAGCAGGTATTTCATTATTTTGAGCTGATTTAGCTATTTCAATGTAATCAGGAAGAATTAAATTATCAGAATTTAAATTTGGATTGTCGATTATACCTAATAAATAATCAGTTGATGTATTCAAAGCTATTGCAATTTTTTTTATTATAGATGTATTAGGAAAATTAATTGCCATAACATAACTTAATACTTCATCTTTTGAAATGCTTAATTGTATTGATAAATCTTTCGCTGTGAAATCTTTATTTAGCATTAGATTTTTTAATCTGTCAGAAAAAAAAGTTTTTTCATCTTGTGAAGGTTGATAATCTTTATTATTTTGGGGTAAATTTAGAACTCTTTGGTCGGAGTTGCCCATCATATAGTCAATGCTTACACCAAAAAATTCAGCATATTTAGCAATAACATTTATATCTGGGAGTCTGTTATTTGTTTCGTAATTACTGATTGTAGATTTGCCGGTATTAAATTTTTCTGCTATATCTTTTTGAGTTAAGTTATTTTCTATTCGTAGATCCTTAAGCTGGTCACCAAATTTTTTGTTCATGTAAATTACCTCCAAGCTTATTATAAATTAATTTTCTAGATTATAAACAAAAACTTTCATAATGAAAACTAAAATTATTAACACTATATTGACATACTTCGTAATGCAAGCTATAATTAAAACAACATTTCATTATGAAAGCTGAGGTGAAAAAAATGAAAAATATTTTAATTCCTACAAATCTTAAAATATTAAGAATATTATCAGGAAATACACAAAAAGATATTTCTGAAATTTTGGATTTATCTATGGTACAGTATTCTAAAAAAGAAAAAGGAAAAGCACCTTTTTCTCTAGCTGAAGCAAAAAAACTGTCTGAATATTTTAATATAACAATTGAAGAAATATTTTTCGCTAGTAATAATTTCATTATGAGAACTTAAATATAATTGTAAAACATATTATAGATTCAAACAACATATAAATATTTGGTTTAAAATAGTTTGTTCATAAAATTAAATAGAAAAATACTTTAAATAACATTACTTATATATTGGGAACTTCGCATATAACTTGTTAAAGTTATAATCGGCGGTGCTACAATAAAATGTATAGTCACTTTATTATATAAGTTGACACTTCTGGCTTGATAATAAGGCATTAATTGCGGATTTATTATTGAGGGTGATTTTGGAATCATGAGAGAATCAGAACTTTTGAAGAGCTGAAAAAGCTATTTAAAGTAACCCTTTGAGTGTGGGTCGTGAAAATTATAACGCTAAAAAAATAAATGATTATAAGAGTGATTATAGTTATTTAACACCAGATAAAAATTAATTGAGATTATAAAATTGAGGAATAGTTATTAAGGAAACTTTAAATTATAATATCTATTCCTCAATAATTTAAATAGGGGAGTGATAAAATTGAAATCAGCTAATAAAGTAAAAACAATAGATGAATTACCGTTAAGTCTAACGGTTTTAGATGTTGCTAGAGTATTAGGAGTAAGTCGTGGTCATGCTTATGATTTGTGTCATTCAAAAGATTTTCCTTCGATAATACTTGGAAGAAGAATTGTAGTCTCAAGATTAGCATTTGAAAAATGGATGGAGAATCCTAATTCATTTAAAGTAGAATAATTAAAGATTGCTTGTTTGAATTTTTGATTAAATTTATATAAAATGGATAAGGGGACAAAATTGATGTTCCGTGTCCTAAAAAGGATGTGGATAGAATGAAAAAAGAGTCAAGTAATAAAAAGAAGCTAAATAAAAAAGTAAATGGTGAAGGCTGTATTATTAAAAGAAAAGATGGACTATATATGGGTGTTGCTACTATAGGTAGAGATTTGAAGGGCAAACTTGTCAGAAAATATGTTTATGGAAAAACAAAAATTGAAACACATAAGAAGTTAACAGAGGTACAATCAAAAGTGTATAAAGGAGTTTTTTCTGAACCATCTGAGATTGAATTAAATCAATGGTTAATCACTTGGATGGATACTTATAAAAAGATAGATATTCTTCAACAGACGAAGATTTTATATGAAAATATTATAAAATCAATTATTAATCCAACGCTAGGAGAATTGAAATTGAAGAATATAACTCAAATGCATATTCAAATGTTTTTTAATAATATTTCTGAAAAGTATTCATCTTCAACTCTCAATAAAGTAAAAAATATATTAAACCCTGCTTTTCAAATTGCAGTAATAAATAAGCTAATACCTGAAACACCTTTTAATAACATAAATTTGGCTTCTAAAAAAGAAAAGAAGAAAATAAAATGCTTAAATGAGGAAGAGATAGAACGTTTTGAATT
>JBDMZA010000268.1:0-3947 GCA_039770155.1 Clostridiales bacterium | reverse complement strand
ATATATTATATATATACAATATATATAATAAAGGGAGATTTAAAAAATGGATATATTAATTACAAATAATTCTCAAACTCCCATATACAAACAGATAGTAAATCAGGTAAAGGAAGCTATTTTAAAGGGTGTTTTATCAGAAGGAGAACAAATGCCTTCAATGAGAAAATTGGCAAAAGATTTACAAATAAGCTTGATAACTACAAAACATGCTTATGAGGAATTGGAAAAAGAAGGATTAATTATATCAATGACTGGTAAAGGTTCTTTTATTTCATCAAATAATCTGGAAGCGTTAAAAGAAGTAAGATTAAATGAAATAGAAAAACATTTTGAAAAAGGAATACTTTTAGCTAAATCTATTAATCTTACTAAAGATGAGGTAATAGAGATTTTTGAAATTATTTTTGGGGAGGTAAATTATGATTAATGAAAACATTATTGAAGTAAAAGATATGATTAAAACAATTGGTGATTTTAGTTTGAAAGAAATAAGTTTTTCTCTTGAAAGAGGATATATTATGGGATTTCTAGGTAGAAATGGAGCGGGAAAAACTACAACAATTAAAACTATTCTAAATTTGTATGTCAAAGAGAGTGGTATAATTGATATCTTTGGATTAGATAATTTCAATAATGAAAAAGAAGTAAAGGATAAAATAGGTTATGTAAGTGATGAAAAGATGTATTTTGATGATATGACTATTGATAAAACAAGAAAACTTATAAAATCTTTTTATTCTAAATGGAGTGATGAATACTATTTTGAACTTTTAGAAAGATTTGAGTTAAATAAATCTAAAAAAATAAAAGAATTATCTAAAGGCTCATACAAAAAGTTTTCAATTCTAATGGCACTTGCTCATAAACCTGAATTATTAGTTTTAGATGAGCCTACATCCGATTTAGATCCCATATTCAGAAAAGAATTTTTGAACATTTTAAGAGACTTTGTATCAAATGAAAAAAATTCAGTTATTTTTTCATCTCATATAACAAATGATTTGGATAAAATTGCAGATTATATTGTCCTCATTGATAATGGGGAAATAAAACTAAATAAATCAAAAGAAGAATTATTAAATAACTATAGAATTGTTAAGGGAAAAGAATCATTTTTGAATTATTTTAAAGAAGAATATTTCATAGGATATAATAAAAATGATTTTTCTATAGAGGGATTATGTAGTAATATTGAGGTTGCAAAAAAATTAGAAAAAAAAGGCTGTGTTTTAGAAGTCCCAACTCTTGAAGATATTATGTTTTACAATGTTAAAGGAGTTGAAAAAAATGAATAGTACAATTAAATTATTAATATTTACAAATTTAAGATTATTTTTAAGACCTGTAGTTATTATTTTTATTGTGTTTATAATTCCGTTTTTAAGTACGGAAAAATTAATATCAAAGCCTTATGATATGGGATTTACCCAAATACTTTTTTTAACATTTGTTTTATTATTAACTTCAGATAATGTTACTAAGCCGTTTAAAAAGATTATGTTGTGTACAAGAGTAAATAGATGGGAATATTTTAGAGCAAAATTTTATTTTGGTATAATTATATTTTTTTCTACAATAATTATTTCAACAATTTTAGATTTTCTGATTATGATATTAATCAGTTTGAGGGATACCAAAGTACTTCAGATAGAATCTATATTTCTTCAAAAATATTTAAATATTTATCCTATTTATTTTTTAATAAGTATTTTAGTATTTGGTGTTATTTTTTATAAAAATTTTAGTTCAGGTGGAAAATTCTTTACGATAACTTCAATTATTTTATGCTGTATATTTATTATGAGAATTTTCATGCCAACATATATTTTAAAGAGAGTGGATTCTTTGAAACTACCATTTAAAATTAATACAATTACTTTCTCGGTAAGCATATTTTTCATAACAATTTTTGTACTCTATTTAATTTATCATACTAGTTATAAAAAGTATTTGAAATCAAATATACTATAATAGTGAATTTAAGGAGGATTTAGTATGTTTAGAACTTTTGCATTACTTACAAATAAAGCTCTATTTAGAAAAAAATATAATTGTATAATTATTGCTTTTTATATGTTTATTTTTTTAATAAAAGTTAATGATAATGTAGTACCTCTTTTAGTGTATACATTTTTTATAAACACACTTATAGTTTATTTTATTGTAGGTACAGACATGACTGCAGATAGTGTTTTTAAAACAACAAATGTAAATTTAACAGGTATTTTACCTGTTTCAAGAAAAGAATTTATAATAAATAAGTATTTAGTAAATAATATAAGCCTAATTATAGTGATTTTGTTTTCGACTATTATTTATAGATTTATTCATAATATTGTATATAGTATGAATTATATTATTATGATGTTTTTTATAATTCTAATCTTAAATAGTATAACTATCTTATTGCTAAGCTACATAAAAAATAATTTTTTAGGGTCAAATATTTTTAATATAATATGTATATGTTCATTTATAATTGTAGGTTTTATGGTTGAATTTCTTTTAAAAGATGTAACTTATTCAAACTATATATCGATAATATTAATTGTAGTTGCTATTGTTTTTAATTTAATAATTTTAAAAATTCATTTGAATCTTAGTAAAAAAGTGGACTTTAAATATATTTAAGATTGAATATTTAAACTGAATTTTTTAGCTTGCTTTATTTTAATAAATCTTGGATGTCTAAATAAATCAAAATTTATTCCGATAAATATTATATAATTCATCTGAAATTTTTAAAAACAATAAAAATTTTGATTTATTACATAAAACAAGGAGGAAATTATATGTACACTGCATTAAAAATTTTACTTCTAATTTTGGAAGTATCTTTATCCATAGGATTTATTTACTTTGTTATGAAAAAATTCAGGGAATCAAAAAGTGAAAATAAAAAATTTGTAATTATATCTGCTACTGTTATTCTTTCAACAATAGTATCAGTAGTTACATATACAAACTTATTTTCAGATAAAATTTATGGAGCCAAGGCTGATGAAAATTCAAATAATACACCAAATACAGTGAACTTAGACTCAAACTATAAAATGGTAAAGATACTTGATTGTCTAAATCCAGACATTATAATAGTAAAATATGAAGATAATAAAGAAGAGAAAGTAAAACTTATTGCCGCAAATTTTCCTAATGGTATGAATAAAAATAGTCCATTCTTCAGAAATAGTATGAGTTATACTAAAAGTAAACTATCAAATAAGTCTGCATGGTTAGAAACCGATACAAAGGAATATGATCAGAATAAAAATTTACTGGGATATATTTGGTTACAAAAACCTGGAGATATTTCAGAAAAAGAAGTTAAGAAAAAACTTTTTAATGCTCAAATGATATTGGATGGATTTGCACAAGCATATAATTATTCACCAAATATGAAATATTCTCATTTTTTTGATTCATTCCAGAAGGAATCAAGGGAAAAAGGTAATGGATTATGGAACACAAATAATGTTCTTAAAGAGGAAGAAAAAAAATAATAAAATTATAAAATAATAAAATTACAAAAAAAGAATTGTACTAGAATAAATTTTTCTTACAATTCTTTTTTTTTTGAGTATTACTGTATCATTTTTTTCAAAATTATTTTCCTAAGAAGTTCTCTAGAATCACGTGAATTCATATTCGAGAATTAGAGCTTGCTTTTTTGATATAACTATAGTTGTATGATTCAAAATTAGGAAATGTAGATTTTTAATTAAATTATAATATAGAAAAATGAAATATATTGAAAAAAATGTCGAATGTGATAAAATATGAATTGTGCATCATTCAAATATCTTAATTGGTAAAATACACCAATATCTAAAGTTTTCTTTCTTATTTGCCGATAAATTATTATAGATTATTTCTTAAATTTAAATTATATTTTGGAGAATTAGGAGAACCTAAAAAATAATACCGAATTCTTTTCGTCTGAAGTT
>JBDMZA010000267.1:0-8942 GCA_039770155.1 Clostridiales bacterium | reverse complement strand
TTGCAATAGTAACTGGAGCAAGTACTGGATTAGGACAGGGAATGTCATTGGGGTTAGCAAAAGCAGGAGCTGATGTTGTTGGAGTAGATTATGTAGATATGCCTGATACGGAAAATGAAATGAATAAAATAGGAGCTAAATTTATGGGAATTAAAGCAAATTTAATGACTATAGAACCTATACAATCAATAGTTGATAAAACAATAGAGAAATTTGGAAGAGTAGATATATTAATTAATAATGCAGGAATAATAAGAAGAAGTGATGCTATTGACTATTCTGAAAAGGATTGGGATGATGTCTTAAACATAAATATGAAAACAGTATTTTTCTTTTGCCAGACTGTTGCTAAAGAATTTATTAAAAAAGGTCAAGGTGGAAAAATTATTAATATTGCCTCTATGCTATCTTTTCAAGGAGGTATACGTGTGCCTTCATATACAGCCAGTAAAAGTGCTGTTGCTGGAATTACTAAGGCACTTGCAAATGAATGGGCAAAACATAATATACAAATTAATGCAATTGCTCCAGGATATATGGCTACAAATAACACACAAGCTTTAAGAGCTGATGAAGGAAGAAGTTCAGAAATTTTGGGAAGAATACCTGCAGGAAAATGGGGAACACCTGAAGATCTACAGGGACCAGTTAATTTCTTGGCTTCAAAAGCATCAGATTATGTTAATGGTCATATTTTAGCAGTTGATGGAGGATGGCTTGCAAGATAAATAAATTGTAGCAGAATCTAAAAAAAATAAATTTACATTCTTGAGAGTGTGGATTTATTTTTTTCTATCCATAAATAAGAAATAATTGAAAACCTATTGTAAAAATTGGGTATAAAATATATAATAGTTCTATAATATAAAACTATATTTCATAATGTGGAATGAGGTTGCTATGAATCAAAATGGAACGCAAGTTTTAGATAGAACATTTGATATATTAGAAATTATAGCAGGGGAAAAAAATGGTCTAAGTTTATCAGATATAACTAATAGTATGAATTTAAGTAAAAGTACTGTGCACAGAATTTTATCAACTTTGTGTAACAGAGGCTTTACTGAAAAGACATTTGATAAAAAATATAAGTTAGGACTTAAAATGCTTGAATTTAGTAGTACTTATTTAAATGATATTGAACTTAAAATAGAGGCTCGGTCATTTATTTGGGATTTAACTAAAAAAATGGGTATGCCTGTTCACCTTGCTATAAGAGAAAATATGGATGTTGTATATATTGATAAAGTTGATGTGAAGAATAATATTAGGATATATTCACAAATAGGTAAAAGAGTACCTGTTTATTGTACTGCTCTTGGAAAAACTCTTTTGGGAGATATGCCAAAAAGCGAATTGCTACCTATTTTTCATAATATTAAATTTTATCAATATACAGAAAAAACTGTAATAAATGAGATGGAATTACTTATTCAAGTAGAGACAGCAAAATTTAATGGATGGTCATTAGATGATGAGGAGCATGAATTGGGAATAAGGTGTATAGCAGCTCCTATTTATGATTATAGAGGTTGTATTATTGCAGCTATAAGCATATCTGGAACAAATTATATGCTAAAAAAAGAAGATGATTTTAAAAATGGAAATTATATTGCAAAAGTTGCATTAGATATTTCAAAAAGAATTGGTTATGGTATTACTAAAAATATTAAATTAGGGGGAATAGGTTTTGAGTAAAAATGAAATAATCACTAAAATTAAGGATAATGGATTGGTTGCAGTTATCAGAGCAGATACTACAGAAAAAGCATTGAATTTAGCAGATGCTTGTGCAAAAGCTGGAATAGGTGCAGTTGAAGTTACTTTTACAGTTGCAGGTGCTGAAGGTGTTATAAGAGAATTATGCAGCAGAAAATATGATAATGATATATTGATTGGAGCAGGAACTGTATTAGATTCTGAAACAGCAAGAGTTGCTATTTTAGCAGGGGCTAAATATTTAGTAAGTCCTGCATTTAATTTAGATACAGCAAAATTATGTAATAGGTATCAAGTTCCTTATATGCCTGGAGCAATGACACCAAAAGAAGCTATTGAATGTATGGAAGCTGGCGCTGATATAATAAAAATATTTCCAGGTGAATTATTTGGACCTAAAATAATTAAAGCCATAAAAGGACCATTGCCTCAAGCAAGTTTAATGCCAACAGGTGGAGTAAGTCTGGATAATGTTGACCAATGGATAAAAGCAGGAAGTTGTGCTGTCGGAGTAGGAGGTAATCTTACTAAAGTTGCAGCAAAAGGAGATTATAATGCATTGGTAGATACAGGGAAAGAATTTTTGAAAAGAATAAAAAAAGCCAGAGAATCATAAATAGAATTTTATAATAAATATATTGGAGGTAGTAAATAATGAAAATAGTATGCTTTGGAGAAATTATGTTGAGACTTTCTCCACCTAATTATGAAAGATTTGTACAGGCAAATAAATTTAATGTAGTATATGGAGGTGGAGAAGCAAATGTAAGTGTTTCACTTGCAAATTATAATTTACCTGTTTCTTTTGTTACAAAATTACCCGATAATTTAATTGGACAAGCGGCACTAAATGATTTAAGAAAATTTGGTGTTGATACAAGTTTTATACCAAGAGGTGGTAAAAGACTTGGAATATATTACTTAGAAAAGGGATTTTCACAAAGACCTTCAAAAGTGGTTTATGATAGAGCTTATTCTTCTGTTTCTGAATCTAGAGTAGAAGATTTTGATTTTGATAAAATATTTGAAGGTGCAACATGGTTTCATTTTACTGGAATTTCCCCTGCATTGGGAAATAATGTTGCGGAAGTTGTTAAAAAAGCTTGTAAAACAGCAAAAAAATTAGGTGTGAAAATTAGTTGTGATTTGAATTATAGAAAGAATTTATGGTCAAGAGAAGAAGCTCAAAACTGTATGACTGAATTAATGGAGTATGTGGATGTTGTAATTGCAAATGAAGAAGATGCTGATATGGTGTTTGGTATAAAAGCTGATAAGTCAGATATTGAGAAGGGTGTTTTGGAACACAGTGCTTATGAAGATGTTGCAAAAAAATTAAAAGATAAATTTAATTTTGAAAAAGTAGCTATTACTTTAAGAACCAGCATATCAGCTTGTGATAACAATTGGGCTGCACTTTTATATAATGGGGATGAATTTTATTTATCAAAAGAATATAAAATGCACATAGTAGATAGAGTTGGAGGTGGAGATTCATTTGGAGCGGGTCTGATT
Source organism: Clostridiales bacterium (assembly GCA_039770155.1). Classification (GTDB taxonomy): domain Bacteria; phylum Bacillota; class Clostridia; order Acetivibrionales; family JBDMZA01; genus JBDMZA01. Next base: position 5,708 of record JBDMZA010000267.1, on the reverse strand, counting down.
TATGGAATTCTAAATGGATTTAGTGATAAAGATACTATTGAATATGCAGCAGCAGCATCTTGCTTAAAACACTCAATTGAAGGAGATTACAATCAAGTATCTGTTGATGAAGTTAAAGCATTAATGGCAGGAGATTCGACTGGAAGAGTTAAACGTTAGTAAAACATAACTAAAAATTTCTATAAAGCAATTTTTTTCTAAAAATATCGATAGTTTAACGAACTTTAAAAAAGTCGACTAGGTTATTATATGTGATTCTTATTCAAAAATGATAAGTTGTTTCATGATATTATTAGAAGGGTAAAATAAAAGAAATAATTATTTCTTAAGATAATAGAAATTATGTGATATTTGAAAGGGGAGCAAAAATGGATATAAGGGAATCAACTGGTTCAAAAGATTTTAAAAATTATGATACAATTAGAATAAGAGATGAATATTTAATAAAAAATCTTTTTGTTGAAGATGCATTAAAAATGGTTTACAGTCATGTTGATCGTGTTATTACAGGTGGAGTTTTACCAAAGTCAAAAGATATTACATTAGAAGCAAACGATGAAATAAGAGCAGACTATTTTTTACAACGAAGAGAAATGGGAGTTATAAATATAGGCTCAAAAGGTAGTGTTATCGTAGATGGTAAAGAGTATAAACTTGATAAAAAAGATGGTTTGTATATTGGTATGGGAAATAAAGAGATTATTTTTAGAAGTGAATCTAAAAGTGATTTAGCCAAGTTTTATTTTGTTAGTACACCTGCTCACAAAGAATATCCTATTGAGAAAATTGATATAAAAAATGTAGAATGTGTTCATTTGGGTTCAAATAAAGAATCAAATGATAGAAAAATTTATAAATATATTCATCCTGATGGAGTTAAGAGTTGTCAACTTGTAATGGGTCTTACTATATTAGCAGAATCTAATATGTGGAATACGATGCCTTGCCATACTCATGAAAGAAGAATGGAAGTGTATTTATATTTTGATATGAAAGATGATTCTTTAGTTTTTCATCTAATGGGAAAACCTGAAGAAACAAGACATATTGTAGTTAGAAATGAAGAAGCTGTAATTTCACCTAGTTGGTCCATACATTCAGGTGTAGGTACTTCAAACTATACTTTTATTTGGGGAATGGCTGGTGAAAATCAGATATTTACAGATATGGACAGCGTTGATGTTAGTAATTTAAAATAGTTTTTGTTTTAGATTGGGTGGTTAATATGAAAAAAGCTAGTGAACTTGTTCCAGAACCAAATTTTAAAATAGAAATTCAAAAGAGAACAAAAAGATTCACAATGGATGAAAGGCATTTTCATGATTACTTTGAGATATATTTCTTATTATCTGGGAGAAGATATTACTTTATTGAAAATATGACATATGCAGTAAATCCTGGAGATATAGTTTTTATTCCACCAAATGTAATACATAAAACTATTGAAGCAGGAAGTAATGAACATGAAAGAGTTTTAATAGTTTTTCAAAAAGATTATTTTGGAGATATTGAAGAAGATGGTATTTTAACTGAGATATTTAATACTAATAATTTTGTTTGTAAGTTTAAACCGCATAGACAAAGTTATATAGAGAATTTAGTTAAAAAGATATATAAGGAATGGGAAAATAAGAGAAGATTTTTTAATTTAAATATAAAAGCAATGGATACAGAACTTTTAGTTTATTCAATTAGAAATAGTGAAGATACAAATGAAAGTGTTTGAAGGTGTCCTGAAAAATATTATAAAGTATCAAAGATAGTAAATTATATTAATAGTAACTATATGGATACTATTAGTTTAACATCAGTTGCTAATAAATTTTACATAAGTCCTTTCTACTTATGTAGAATTTTTAAAGAGGCTATAGGTTTTTCTTTTAATGAATATTTGACAAGTGTTAGAATCAAAGAAACTCAAAGGCTTTTGAAAGGTACTAATTATAAAGTGATAAATATTGCTGAAATGTCAGGATTTGGCAGTGTCTCTCATTTTGGTAGAGTGTTTAAGGATTTAACTGGAATGTCACCTTTACAATATAGAAAAAAAAGTAAATTTAATTAATTTATAATAAAAAATCTAAAAACCAATTGAGGTTTTTAGATTTTTTTTATTCAAGAAAATTGTATAATGTATTAAAATTTTAATAAAGTATCAATATCAATTGGATTTCCTGTGTTGATTGATTTATTAGCTGCAATTCCTGTTAATATCGACATTAATCCATCATAGTGTGAGGCAGCACGGTTTAAAGGATCAGGCTTAGGGGTTCCAAATAAATCTTCAAGTAATGCAGGATCACCTCCACCATGTCCTCCTTCTTTCATTTCAAAATCAACATTATATTCTTTGCCAAACATTGGGAATACTTTTATTTCAGATATTATTTTTTTGCTATCATGGAATAAATCTACATTAGTCATTCTAGATTCTTGCTCTAAGGAGGTTGCTTCAATTCTTCCCTTTGTTCCATTAAAACATATTTTATATCCCTCATATGGTGTATAAGCATTTAGGGAATATGTTAAAATAGCATTATTTTTGTATTTAACTAAAACACCTATGGTATCTTCAATATTTATGCCATCACCAAAAACATTTTGATCTCTAAGATAGCCATCTTCATGCTCAGCATCAAGATATAGAGCTTTTAACCTTTCATTTTTTGTCATATCAAGAGCAAAGTGATCATTAGCTGCTAATGGATTATTAGATGCTCTATAGTATTTAGAATTAAAACCATTTTCCTCGGCATTTTCTTTGCCATAAAACATTAAATCACCCATTGAAAACACTGTTTTTGGAGTTGAGGAGATCCAAAAATTAATCAAATCAAAATGATGAGTAGATTTATGAACTAACAAACCACCACTATTTTTCTTGTCTCTATGCCATCTTCTAAAGTAATCAGCCCCATGACTTGTATTTAAAAGCCATTCAAAATGAATTGAATTTACTTTACCAATTGTATTGTTGTCTATTAATTCTTTTATTTTTGAATTATAAGGAGAATATCTGTAATTAAAAGTAACTCGAAGTTTTCTGCCTGTATTTTTAACTGTATTAAGAATTTTTTGAGCTTTACATTCATTTATAGTAAGAGGTTTTTCGGTTATTACATCACAACCAAGTTCCATTGCCTTCACTATATATTTATCATGAGTTCTGTCTATTGAAGTAACGACAATTATATCTGGTTTTTCATTTTTTATCATTTCTTCAAAATTATCAGAGCTATATGTTGGAAGTGCTTTTAAATTATATTTATCCATTAAGACACTATTAGCATAATTCATTCGCGTTTGATTTGTATCACAAAAAGCAACAAGTTCAGATTTATCTTTGTATTTACCAATAATTGATTCGTAAAAAAAATTTGATCTTGAACCAAGACCTACTTGAGCATATTTGATTTTCTTATTCATCATATAACCTCCGAAAATTTAAGTTCCTAATTCCATCGTTTCTCATATGAAAGTAACTAAAATCATGTGCTTTTTACTTGAAAATGTAGAGTTATTTTTTAGTTATTAACTAATAAAATATTTATATATATCTATATTAATATTTTTCATATAATAATGTCTGCATAGTTATTGACTATTTGTGTTATAAGTATTTATATTTTGCTATGTATTTATTCTTAATAGTTTTAGTATACTCTAAATATATAAAATTTAGGAGGAATAAAATGAGTATATTTGAAATTATTATGTTGATATGTTTTGGAGCAGCTTGGCCTTTTTCTATAATAAAATCTTACAAGGCTAAAAACAATTCGGGTAAGAGTTTATTTTTTTTATTTGTGATTTTGCTTGGTTATTTATCTGGGATAATGAATAAATTATTAGTAGATTATGACAAGGTTATTCTATTATATATATTAAATTTTGTCATGGTTTTTATTGATATACTAATTTATTTGAAAAATAGATTGAAATAAGATATATCTAAAAAAATACTGATTTTTGAGTAAGAATTAGTTGTTTTTGAATTAACTTCAGACGAAAAGCATGTGGTATGTTTTTTTAGGTTATATTAAATTTATAGCAATAAATAAATTTAATATGCAAAGAATACAAAGAATAAATTTTTTATTATTGTTATAATAAAGTGATATATAATTTTTAAGGGAGATGAAAAAAACAAAATGAAACCTTTTATGGATGAGAATTTTTTATTAAATTGTAATACTTCTATAGAACTATATAATAAATTTGCAAAGGATATGCCAATATTTGATTATCATTGCCACCTAGATGCAAAAGAGATAGCAGAAGACAAAAAGTATAATAATATAACTGAAGTATGGTTATATGGAGATCATTATAAATGGAGATTAATGAGAGCAAAAGGAGTACCAGAAAAGTTTATAACAGGAGATGGCACAGATAAAGAAAAGTTTATGAAATGGGCAGAAACTATACCATATTGTATAGGTAATCCTATTTATCATTGGACTCATATGGAATTAAAAAAGTATTTTGATATAAATGAAATTTTATCTCCAAAGACTGCTGAGCATATATGGACAGTTTGTAATGAGAAATTAAAGAAGGATTTAACTGTTAAAAATATTATCAAAAAATCAAATGTTGATGCAATCTTTACAACTAATGAACCGACTGATAATCTGGAATATCATAAAAAGATAAAAAAAGATGGAGACTTTATTAATGTATTGCCTACATTCAGACCAGATAAATTTATAAATATTGAAAAAAATGATTTTAGAGATTGGGTAAAAAAATTAGAGGCTGTTTCGGAAATTAAAATTTTAAATTTTGATGATTTGATAAATGCATTAAGAAGTAGAATAAAATATTTTAATTCTATAGGAACAAAAATTTCTGATCATGCTTTAGATCCTATAGTATATAGAAAGGGAACCAAAGAAGAAGTAGATATAATATTTAAAAAATCTTTAGAAAATAAGCCTTTAGAAAATGATGAAATTGAAAAATATAAAACAAAAGTATTGATCTTAATGGCTAAAGAATATTATAAGTACAATTGGGCAATGCAGATCCATATTGGGGTTAACAGAAATAATAATTCTAAAATGATGAAGACTTTGGGACCAGATACTGGTTATGATTCAATAGGCGATTATCAATTTTCTGAAAGTTTGATAAAATTTTTAGATAGTTTAGAAAAAAAGAATAAATTGCCAAAAACGATAATGTATTGTTTGAATCCAAGAGATAATGAAGTTATTGCAACAATTGCTGGATGTTTCCAGGGGAATGAAATCTCAGGTAGAATTCAATATGGTCCTGCATGGTGGTTTAATGATCATATAGATGGAATGAAAAAGCAAATAACTACTTTAGCAAATTATGGTGTATTAAGTGAGTTTTTAGGAATGCTAACGGATTCAAGAAGTTTTTTATCGTATACAAGACATGAGTATTTTAGAAGACTTTTATGCGAGATTTTAGGTCAATGGATTGAATTTGGAGAATTACCAAATGATATAGATGCTATAGGAAATATTATAAAAGATATTTGCTATAATAATGCAAAAAAATATTTTTCAGAATAATGAAACATCTAAAAAATGAATTATAATGAATAAGTAATGAAGCATTACTTATTCATGAATCTCTTAGGGATATCCAAAAAATAAACTTAAATTCTCGAGTATGAATTCGCATGATTTAAGCGAACTTCAGACGAAAAGAATTTGGTATTATTTTTTAGGTTC
>JBDMZA010000266.1:0-5227 GCA_039770155.1 Clostridiales bacterium | reverse complement strand
TATTGTTATAAGATTTATTTTTTGCAACAAAAAAATCATACAAGTTAATTATAGAAAGTATATATAAGAATAATATCATTATAATTTTAAAAATCATATCAAAAGAATTAAAATTAACATAAGGTAGAAATTTATATAAAACTGTATCCATAAAAAGAAAAACTGTGAATTTGCCAATGCAAAAAGTTATTCCAAGTTTGAGAATATTTTTATGATTTGACAATATTAAAGATAAAAACAATAAAATCATTGAAATTGAATAAGGTGATATACCATTTAATAATCCAGCAGTTATAATTTTTGAAATTTTAAAATCAAAAAAATTATTAATTAAATTATTGGGTTTTGAATTAGAAATTTTGAGAATAGGTGTTGAAATATTTTTATTATTATTTTTTATCTCATGTTCTATATTAATTTTTATATCTTTATATCCTGTAAAATATTTATTTTTATAGAATAATTTTGGAATAATATCTTTTTGATCTTTTTCAACATTGTATTCATCTTCATAAATAGAAATTAATTTAGAGTATTTTAAGTCTGAAGTATTATACTTTATAATATTTACTGGATAATTTTTCTTAAGATTATTTAAAGTGGGCTCTAGTTTTCTACAACTACTACAGCTTGGTGAATAAAAGTATATTAATGTTTTTTCTGTTTTACCTTTATTTTCAGCATAAATAAACATTGGATTTGAAAAAATAATTAAAGCAACAGCAAGAAAAAGTATAATTTTCTTCATGTATCCCCCAGAATAAAAAATGAATATTTAGTTTATGTATGTATAATTTGTAACAATAGATAAGTATTCAGTAGATGTCCCATTTGCTTAATAATTAATATATGCAGCACCTTCACCTACATTCGATGAATTATAGTCTATATACATATATCCGTTTTCGCCCCAATCTGTTCCCCAAGAATTTCTTAGTATCCATGCGTTTTTACTGTCATCCCATCCAATAAGGATGATACCATGATTTATTTCACCATCAGTTCCATTATAAACACCACTTCCATATGCTTGAAAATTACTATCTGCATATACTCCAGCAGCAACAGGACCATAATCTTTTATTGCTTGCTTTATTAGTTCAACAGATGGTATAGAAGATGATGTTCCTATATAAGCCCAATTTGAGAGCTTTTCATTATAAGTCAAATTAGTTTTACAATTTCCTTCACTACTAGAATAAGGCATATCTTCTTCGTAAACTGAACCTTGAGTTTTGTACATATCAAATGCCCACCAACCACCAGTACAATCATAATTATTTGAATTACAGTTTATTAACCATTGTTCAGATAAATCTAGAGTCTTGCCATCTCTTAATTTAACAACGTTTTCCATAACTCCTGCTGTAGTAAAGGCCCAACAACTTCCGCAAGTATTCTGACTTTTAATTGGTGTTAAACCATATGTTCGTAAATCATATCCAGAAGGAATACCTTCTTCTACAACCTGATCTTCAGTTATTGTATTTGTTGGTGCAGAAACTTTATTCTCAGAGGAATTGCTTAACCCACATATTTGAGATAAGGAATATTCGGTTGCAGAATTTTTACCAATACTGTATTCATAATTGTTTTTTTTTATTAATTTTCTCATATTTTCTAAATTTTCTTCTGTAAAAGCCTCATCATTATCTACATATGATATTTCATCATTAGTACAGTCTATACAGTCATCATTACTAACTGCGAATAATTGTTTAGCAAAAAAAAGAATGGAAATAGTAAAAAATATAGAAGTTATTAAAAAAAACAATTTTTTGAACGAAAAATTTTTATTCAATTAAATTACCCCCTCAATATAATTAAGAATACATAAAAAATATAAGTTAAGTATATATATTTTTGTTAATTACTGCAATTATAAATAGTTATTTCCCATGCTGAAAAATATGGATATTGGTAAAATATGTACAAGATTAATTTGTTATAATTATAATAAAAAAGATTATCAAAATAATATTGATAATCTTCTATATTGTAAATAAATTATTATTGAATTTTTCCTATACTTTAAATAAAATATCACCATATGAATCATAAGGCCAAATTTTATTATCTACAATTTCTTCTAATTTATCACTTACTTCTCTTAATTCACCCATTTTTGTAAATACATTATCCCTATATCCAGAAGCACAATCAAATGTATCTTCTACAGTTGAAGCTTCATTAAGTGTATTTTCAAGTTCTGATATTTTAACACTAAGATCATTAATTAGTGAAATTGTTTTTAATAGTAAGTCTTTTTGAGCTGTCATTTCAACTTTAATACCTGTTGATTTAATATTATTAATAGAATTTGCTACTTTATCAGAGAATTTTATACAAGCAGGTAAAATCTCATTTTTAGCCATCTGTAACATTGTTAGAGCTTCTATATTAATAGTTGTTGTATATTGTTCTAATATTATTTCAAAACGTGATTCTAATTCTTCTTTAGATAATACTGAATGTTTTTCTAAGACACTAACATTTTTATCAGCAATAATTGCTTTGGCTGATTCTACAGTACTTTTTATATTTGGAAGACCTCTTTTTTCAGCTTCTGCTACCCATTCATCGGAGTAATTATTACCATTAAATATAACTTTTTTATGATCTTTAATAATTTCAGCAATAATTTTTTGAACTTCACCATTAAAATCATTTGATTTTTCAAGTCTATCAGCAATATTACCTAGTGTTTCAGCTACGATGGTATTTAGTGTAAAATTTGCAGCTGAAATTGATGCTGATGATGGAACCATTCTGAATTCAAATTTATTTCCTGTAAATGCAAAAGGAGATGTTCTATTTCTATCAGTTGTATCTCTAGGTAAACTTGGCATTGTTGAAACTCCTATTTCTAAGTCTCCGCCTTGTTTAGATGATTTTGCACCACCATTTTCTATTTGTTCTAAAATGTCTGTTAATTGATCACCTAAAAATATAGATATAATAGCAGGAGGAGCTTCATTCGCACCTAACCTGTGATCATTACCTGCGTTAGCAGCAGATATTCTTAGAAGATCTGCATAATCATCAACAGCTTTTATAATTGAAGTAAGGATAACCAAAAACTGTGCATTTTCATGAGGAGTCAATCCTGGATCTAATAAGTTTTGACCTTCATTTGTGCTAATAGACCAATTATTATGTTTACCTGATCCATTTACACCTGCGAAAGGTTTTTCATGTAGTAAACATACTAAATCATGTCTTAGTGCAATTTTTTTCATTAATTCCATTGTTAATTGATTGCTATCTGCAGCAATATTTGTTGTTGTAAATACAGGAGCTAATTCATGTTGGGAAGGTGCAACTTCATTATGCTTTGTTTTAGCTGCTACACCAAGTTTCCAAAGCTCAGAATCAAGTTCATGCATAAATGCAACAACTCTTTCTTTAATGCTTGTGAAATATTGATCATCTAATTCTTGACCTTTTGGAGGCTTCATTCCAAATAGTGTTCTACCTGTATATAACAAATCTTTTCTATCAAAAAATACATTTTTGTCTATTAAAAAATATTCCTGTTCTGCACCAACTGTTGTAATTACTTTAGTTGCAGTTGAACCAAATAATTTTAATATTCTTAAAGCTTGTTTTGATAAAGCATCCATTGAACGAAGAAGAGGTGTTTTTTTGTCTAATGCAAATCCTGTATAAGAACAAAATGCAGTAGGTATATATAATGTTTTTTCTTTAACGAAGGCAGGTGATGTACAATCCCAAGCAGTATAACCTCTAGCTTCAAATGTTGCTCTCAAACCTCCAGAAGGGAATGAAGAAGCATCTGGTTCACCTTTAATTAATTCCTTACCTGAAAATTCTAAAATAATTTTACCATCTTCTGTTGGAGATATAAAGGAGTCATGTTTTTCTGCTGTAATACCTGTCATTGGTTGGAACCAATGAGTATAATGAGTTGCTCCTTTCTCGATAGCCCAATCTTTCATAATACTAGCAACTACCTCTGCAACTGATGGGTTAAGTGTTTTACCATCATCCATTGTTTTTTTCAGTTCTTTATATGTAGCTTTAGGTAAACGTTCTTTCATTACTGCATCACCGAATACAAATGAACCGAACAATTCTGTTAAATTTGAAACTTCATATGACATAATTTCTAAAACCCCTTTCATTAATGTATTTAAACTATGATGTTAAATGTGCAAAATAAAAAAGAGACATTCAATAAAGTTGAACTCCCTTTGTTCAGTAATTTGGACTTACTTAAATTTAAACACCATTGCCTAAATTTTATTCTATTTAATCTTCCGTATTAATTTTAATATATATTAAAATTAAATGCAAGTCTGATTTTTTAAAATTTCATTTTATAGAATATTATAATTTTAAATAAAATAAGATTTTATATATTTATTTTATATATTTATATTAGAACACCTGAAATAAATAGTGTTAAGAATTGTTACAATGAAATTATAGAAGAATTATATTAAAAATTATTTTGAAAATTTGAGTCATTTTAATATTTTATATGACATAAATATTTCAAATAGTTGTAATTTTATGTTTTCTACAATAAAGATAGTTTAGAAAATAATATCCAATTTTTTTTTGTTTGAAATTCTCTTGAAATGTGGAATTTAATTCTCTAGAATTTGGAGTTATTTTCTTTTGCTATCCCTAAGGCAAATTTAAAATTAACATTATATTTTATTTTTATTTCAGTTAATTTATATTGAAAATTTATAAAATAATAAACTATATTATTTCATTGATTTTCAGATTTTAAAATGTGATGATATTGTTTAGTATTTCTATAGTACAGTAAAATAAAGATATTGATAAAATAGCTTTATTTTATAAGCTTTTCATGATAATATAATTGTTGTAATAATGTAATACAGTAATTTAACTATATTATTATTGTGCTTTTTTAAATATATAATTCTTTTCAATAAATTTATTTTTTAAATATATTTATATAGTAGTTAGGCATAATCAAAAATTTCATAAGACAACTTTTTTAAAAAATCCTTATGTTTAAAGGATTAAAAAAAATTGACTAACTTATTTTTATTCTGCCTTAATGAGATCTTAAAAAATGATATTACATTCTTCTTACCTGATAATTACTATATACATATGATTCATTACTGGAGAATGGTAACTTGCTTTTTTGGATATTCTTAAAAAGAATTATTATTAATTTTTAAAGTAAATATTAATTTTAAATTATTGACCTGGTATTTAATAT
>JBDMZA010000265.1:0-5152 GCA_039770155.1 Clostridiales bacterium | reverse complement strand
ATTCCATTAAATAAAGACTCTATAAAATTTACAGGACCAATTCAGTTTAATATGGGAAGATCTTTGAATAAAATTAATATAAAACACATAAAAGGAACCGGTGCTTTTGCTTCTTCAGAAGGCAAAGATAATAAAACTTTTAGAGAAGAATATATACTACCCTATTCTGTGATTGCATTCCATGGATTAATAAATGAGAATACGGCAAGATATACAAAATTAAGTGATGATGATATTGAATTGCTTGATGAATCTACATGGAATGGTACTAAAAATTTGATTACGCGTTCAAAGATGGGACATATGCCAAGAATATATATAAGAGTAGTTTATAAAGATAATTTAAATTACTTTATTGGTGATCTGCAAAGAAAAGTTAGTTTAAGTACAGATATGCCAGATGAAAAACTAAGGAATATAGATGATTATAAACTAAATATTGATAAATTGATTGATTCTTTAATTAAAAATAAAGAAAAAATAGAGAAGGTAATATTTATTAAAGATGATGAATTTAAGTTGTTATATAAGAGTAAAGAAATTAACTTAGTAAGTGATATAAAAGATATTAAGTTTGAAAATAAGGGAATATAGGTGAATTAGATGAATATCATTGCTTTTGATTTATGGTCTTATTATGCCCATTTTAAAAAACCTTATACAACTACATCACCATTAACATATTCTTTTCCAACTAGAACGGCTATTTCAGGTGTTATTGGAGCATTAATAGGAATTGACAAAGATAATTATATGGAGACATTTAATAAAAAAAATTCATTTATTGGTTTGTCTATTAAAAATCCAGTGAAAAAAATAAGAATGGGACAAAATTTAATTGATACTAAAAAATCAATGAATATTATTCATGTTAGGACACAAATTAAAATTGAATATTTGAAAAACCCATGTTATAGAATATATGTATGTCATAATAATGATAAAGTTCATGATAATATAAAGTCAAATTTATTGAATCATAGTTCTGTTTTTACAATATCGCTAGGATTAAGTGGAAATATCGCAAACTTTAAATATATTGGAGAATATGAATGTGAATTTATTTACAATGAAAAGGAATTTGTAGAAATAGATAGTATTATACCTCTTGATAAAGTAAGAAAAGGAGGTGTGGATTTTACTATTGAAGGGGAGTATTTTACAGAAAAAATTCCTATAGAAATGAATAAAGATAGATTAGTTACACAATATGGAGAAATGTTATTCGAAAGAACTGGCAAAAAAATTAAGACAAAACCAAGTGATTATATATTAATAAAGGAATTAAATGAGAAAGTATGTTTTATATAGAAAAATATAAATAGTAAAGGGGAGATAAATTTGATTTTTTCTCACCCCAAAAAATCACTATATGAACACTTAAATAATGTTGAAAAAATAGGAAGTAGAATTTTAGATAGTAAGAAGCTGAATTTTAGTATAATTGATTTGAAAACAGTTAAAAAGATAAATTCAATTAGTTTATTTTGCCATGACTTGGGTAAAACAACCTCGTTTTTTCAGGATTATATAATAAGTGTTAATAAAAATGCTAAAAATTCAAAATATAAAAATCATGGTTTATTATCAGCTATTTTAGCTTTTATAATTGCAAAAAAGTTACTTGATAATGATTTACATAGTTTTATTGTGTTTATATTAGTTTTAAAGCATCATGGGGATTTGGATAATTTTGAAAATTATTTTTCAAAATTGAAATGTGATGATGAAGTAGATATATTAAACAAGCAAATTAAAGCAATAAATTATATTGAATTAGAAGAAATACTAAATAGCTTTAAATTTAATATACCAGCTAATATATTAAATCAAGATAGTGTAAAAAGTACGATTTCCTATGTAGGGAAAACACTTTTCATGCTAAAAATAAAAAGAATAATAAAGAATATGGAATTTTACATACTAATTAATTTATTATTTTCTGTATTGATATTTTCAGATAAAACGGATGCTATATTTTATGGAGCAAATGAAGATATTGACAGATATTTTAAAATGAAGAATAATAAAAAAATTATTAAATCAGCTTTGGTAGATAATTTTAAGAATTCATTAAAAAGTAGCAATAAAAAAATGGTTTTAAAAAGAAATGAAATATATAATGATGTTGTAGAATCTATTAGTGAAATGAATCTTAAAAATAGAATTTTATCAATAAATTTACCAACAGGTGCAGGTAAAACTATAATAAGTTTAAAATCAGCTTTGGTTTTGAAAGAACGATTAAAACAAGAATGTGATTTAGAAGCTAAAATAATATATATACTTCCTTTTACATCAATCATAGAACAAAATTATGATGTTTTTAAAAAGATTATAAACTCAAATGATACTAGAGTATTGATGAAACATCATTATTTATCTGAAAGAGAGTATTTAGATTCAGATGGCAATAGTGAAGACCTTGATTATGGAATAACTGAGCATTTAATAGAAACATGGGAATCAGATATAATTGTAAGTACTTTCGTTCAGCTACTACATTCTATTTTATCTAATAAGAACAGAAAATTAAAAAAGTATCACAATATAACAAATTCTATAATAATTTTGGATGAGGTTCAAAGCATACCATATAAATACTGGAAGCTAGTAAGAGAATTATTTATATATATGAGCAAGATTTTAAATTGCTATTTTATTTTTATAACTGCTACAATGCCATTAATTTTCTCTGAAAATAATAAAGAAATTTTTGAATTGGCAAAATATAAAGAAAAATATTTTAAAGAAATGTTTAATAGATATGATGTTGATACTAAGTATCTTAAAAAGACGATGGATTTGAGTGAATTTTGTTTAGTTTTGCATAGTGATATAAAATTAAATTCTGATAAAAGTTATCTTATTGTATTAAATACTGTAAAATCATCAATTTATATTTTCGAAAACTTGAAAGAATTATTTAAAAATGAAATAGAGTTCTATTATCTTTCTACTAATGTGATACCAAAAGATAGGATGACTAAAATAACAGAAATTAAGAATACAAAAAAAAGAAAAGTTGTTGTATCAACTCAAATGATAGAAGCTGGGGTTGATATAGATTTAGATGTTGTTTATAGAGATTTTTCACCAATGGATAATATAAACCAAACAGCAGGAAGATGTAATAGAGAAGGAAAAAATAAGATTGGTAAAGTATATATAGTTAAATTAATTGATGAAAATACAAATAGAGAGTATTCATCATATATATATGACTATATATTATTAAATTCAACAGAAAATATATTGAAAAATATAGATAAATTTAATGAAAAAAATGTTTTTGAGCTGTCATATAAATACTATAATGAATTGGAAAAATACGGAAGTGATAATGAGAGTAGTATATTGATTGAAAGGATGGAATTACTAAAATATAGAGAAGCATTTACTTATGGAGATAACAAATACATATTTAAATTAATTGATGATGAATTTAAGACAATTGATGTTTTTGTGGAAACAGATGAAGAATCTATTGAAGTATGGAATGAGTATCAAGAAATTTTTAATATAAAAAATAGATTTAAAAGAAAAATAGAGTTTGATAAAATAAAACCCAGATTACATAGATATATTATTAGTATTCCTGAGAAAATTTTAAAAAGGCATATTGAAATTGAAGAATGTAAATTAAACTATATAAATAATGATATGATTTTTGATTTGTACGATTATGATACAGGTTTTAAACGAGAAAATGAAAAAGATTATGTTTTTTGAATTTTATGGAGGGAAGATGGAATTACATGTATTGGAATTTAAAATGGAAGGTATAAATATTAAAAGTAGTGATATTCCAAAGTTAAGGGGTTATATTGCTAATAAATTTCCTGAATATTTGGAATTACATAATCATATAGACAAGAGCAAATATAATTATGGTTATCCACTTATACAATATAAATCAATAAATAAAATTCCATATATTATAGCTATAAGTAACGCAGCTTTAATAATATATGAAATTATGCCTGAAATACAAAGTATTAAAATTAAAGATAAGATTTTAAAGATTTATGAAAAAGGAGTAAAAGTTGATAGAAAATTATTTGGTCATTCTAATAATATGATTGAATATGAATTTAAAAATCCTTGGTTACCTTTAAATCAGAAAAATTATATTGAATATAAAGAATATTGTGATAAAGATAGAACTGAGTTACTAAGAAATATTATGATAGGGAATATTTTATCAATGTCTAAAAGTTTTAATTATTGGTTTGATAAAAAACTAGAAATAAAACTTAATATTAAACCAATAAGGGTTAACTTTAAAAATAATGAAATGACAGCATTTAAAGGTAATTTTATTGTTAATTTTAATATACCAGATTATTTTGGTATTGGTAAATCAGTATCAAGAGGATTTGGTACTATAAAGAAAAAGAGCGAATGGGATTAAAATGTAAAATAATATGATAGATTTTTGAAGATTTATTTGATAGAATTAAAAATAATAAATATATTGTATATTGGTATAATATGTTTTTGAAATATAATGAATGTTTTCTTGTTATTATATTTTTATTAGTATTTTTGTATTTTGATCTTTGAAATTATGATAATAAGTGACTTAAAAGGCTATGTTATGATTTTTAAAACATACTCTTGAGGGGTGTTATTACAAATATTGGATGCGGAAAATGACTATTTTAGACAATCAAAAAATCATATGAATGACTAATTAGAGAGAACTGTAGCGATTTTTGCTATTTAAGTAGGACTTCCACTAAAACAAGGATTGAAACAAGCATATGGAAGTGCAGGCACTGCAATATCAACTTACTATTTAAGTAGGACTTCCACTAAAACAAGGATTGAAACTTGTACTAATGGTGTTACTGGCAATAGCTTGTAAAGAGATTTAAGTAGGACTTCCACTAAAACAAGGATTGAAACTTAATTCAAAACACAAGGGTATATAAACGGGAAAACATTTAAGTAGGACTTCCACTAAAACAAGGATTGAAACCAAAGTATTTTAACCCTAATTAAATCTAATTAGGGTTTTTTAATTTAAGTAGGACTTCCACTAAAACAAGGATTGAAACTAAGACTAGAATTATAGATAAAAAATCTTATACAGATTTAAGTAGGACTTCCACTAAAACAAGGATTGAAACTATAAACAGTTAAATAT
>JBDMZA010000264.1:0-3235 GCA_039770155.1 Clostridiales bacterium | reverse complement strand
TTAGGAGAACCTAAAAAATAATACCAAATTCTTTTCGTCTGAAGTTCGCTTAAATCATGCGAATTCATACTCGAGAATTAGAGTTTATTTTTTGGCTATCCCTTAGACAGAATTAAAAAATAAACTAATTTCTTTTTTTATTATCACTATAAATTCATAAGTTTTATTAAGTAATTCTTCTGATATCTCAATTCCATAGCCAATATTCTTAGGTTCAATTCCAAAAATTATGATTTTAGGATTGTACCCCATTATATTTGCTAATTTCACAATATCTACTATTTGCACATCATGAATTGATAAATCACAAAGTATAGTATCATTAATATCCTCAGGTTTTAATTTATAAATTGTACCCGGTTTTAAACCCGATCTTAATGCATCAATTATAATTACAATATCATTCTCTTGAAAGTGTTTTAACATATCCAAGGTTGATGTTCCGCCATCTATAAATTCAATTTCTTTCAACTCTTTATCATCTTTTAGTTTATTTAATTCATTAATAATATGAATACCAATACCATCATCTTTTAATAATATATTGCCAATCCCTATAATTACTATTTTTTTCATATTTTATATACCTAATTCTACAACAAAATCAGATAATTCTTCTCCTTCTTTTGAAATCAAATGAACTGAACAACCTGTACATGGATCAAATGAATGGACTATTCTCATCAATTCAATTGGTTTAGTTATATCTTCAACAAATGTTCCAATTAAAGCATTTTCCATTGGACCAAAATTCCCACTATTATCTTTCGGTGAAGCATTCCAACATGTAGGAGTAATTATTTGATAATTAGATATTTGAGAATTTGAAGTAGTAAGCCAATGGCCTAAAGCACCTCTTGGAGCTTCTGTCAATCCAACTCCACTACCACTCGTTATTGTGCCTATATTTTCATAAGCATTCGCATCTACTGATAACTGATTTATCCATGTATCCATAGAATTAATTATTTTCAATGTTTCCAAATATCTAGCATAATGTCTATCGATAACTGATACACCATTACTATAATCTCCACTTATCATTAGTCTTGCCAGCGGACCGGCTTCATATGGTACATTATTATATCTTGGTGATTTCAGCCAAGTATAAGCACCACTTTTATTATAACTTGGAGCTGTCAACCCATCTGAAGGGTGTAAACCAGTTTGAGACGAATAATATGAATAATCAACATCTTCATTTATTGATAATTCACTAAAACTTCTCTTTAATCCATTAGAATATGTTCCAGCAGGAAATAATTGAGTTCCTGATCTATCTTCATCAAAAACACCAAAAGATATAAGATTTTCATAACCTTTTCCGATTGAATAGTAATCATTATATCTATCAATTAGAAGATTTACATCATTATGGTATGTATCTTCAACAAAGCCTTTAATCTCGTTTAATCGAGTTTTCATATTATTTATATCAGTAGATGTAGGTTTTGATGTAACACCACCTGGAGTAATACTAGCAACATGAGGAAGCCTTCCCGCTATATTTGCTGATAATTCATGTGCAATCCTCCTTATTTTAAGAGCAGTTAAATAATTATTTATTAATGATTGTGTCTCAGTTTTACTAAATCTCAAATCCATACTATACGATGACCTCCATGGACTGAGTTCTGGTCCATCTATATAGTCCATAATTGACAAATGATAAAAATGTAATATATTACTATCAATAAAGTTAGAACCTTGGATAATATTTCTAAGCATTAAAGCCTGTAAATTTGGTATATAATTTGCAGAATTTTCAATAGATTTTACTGAAGCAACAGCGTGGGGAACTGGACAAACACCACATATTCTTTGTGTAATAAACACAGCATCTTTTGGTGGTCTTGACACTAATAAGTTTTCAAAATCTCTAAACAATGTACCACTTAATTTTGAATCTGTAACCAAATTAGAATCATCCACTGTCACTTCTAACTTTAAATGACCTTCAATCCTTGTAATCGGATCTATATATATTTTTGCCATACTTAAACCTCACTTTTAAATAAATTTTTCTACATATTTTAATTATTAAAAACAAAATTTTACCAATCTAATATACTCTTGGAAATCCTAAAAAATAATATCACATTTTTTAAATCTGAGAATCACTAAAATCCCGTGATTCATTATTTTAAAATTTAGATTTATTTTTTGGATATCATTTAAGTATCTAATAATGGGTTAGTAGGAAAATCTGAAGTTGCACATCCAATGCAAGGATAATTAGATGTTACACAAAAACTCTGACCATTATTCCATTTGAGACTTGGACATGCATTGAAGTAAGTTGACGGTCCTCTACATCCAATACTTCTGTAACAGCCAGCTTCTCCAATCTGAGTTCTACTATATGAACGCCTTTCACAAGATTGATGAACACTTTTACCATAAAATTCTGTTGGTCTATTCTCACTATCTACTGCTGGTATACCAGTCAATATTAAATCTAGCAAGGTTTCAACCAATACAGTTGGTTGAACAGGACATCCTGGTAAATTTATAACTGGATTTGTTGTTTTTCCACTTAATATATTGGAAACACCTACAAAAGATCCATTTGGTGATGCTTTTGCTATGCCTCCATATGAAGAACATGTCCCTGCTGAAACTACATAACTTGCCAATGGTCCATAGTTCAAAAGTGCTGCTTTCATTGTTAGTTCTGTTTCTCCTAACATACCAAGAGTACAAAAATTTTCACTCTCTCCTGTTGGCACTGAACCTTCTGCAACTAATATAAACTTTCCAGAATAATTATTTGCAGCTTCTTCTAAATCAGATATCGCTAACTCACCATATGATGACATAATAGTATTGTTATACTTCATACTTACTTGATTTAATAATAAATCATCAATTGTGGTTGGTGAAGTAAGGTTTAAAGTAGATATTGTACATCCTGTGCAACCAGCTCCTTGGAGCCATATGATTGGTGGATCATCTTCTGCTGCATACAGTATAGTATCAAAATTTCTACTTGTTTTAATAGCAATACCTGCTGCAACAGACCATAATAAGAATTGACGTCTATTAATTTTCATACGCTTTACCCCTATCTAAAAGAAAATTAATATATAACATACTGACTTTAAAATACAAGAATAGATTCAAGTTTAAATTTTACACAACTTAGGGATAGCCAAAAAATAAACTCTAATTCTCGAGTATGAATTCGCATGATTTAAGCGAACTTCAGACGAAAAGAATTCGGTATTATTTTTTA
>JBDMZA010000263.1:0-5660 GCA_039770155.1 Clostridiales bacterium | reverse complement strand
TATTGCATATTATAAATATTATATTAACCCATATAAATATAATAAGTTTCTTATTTTTTTTATTGTTAATATGCTTAAATGTAGGGTAATAAATATTAACTAAGGGATAGCCAAAAAATAAACTCTAATTCTCGAGTATGAATTCGGTATTATTTTTTAGGGTTTCCTAATGGATATCCAAAATTATTATTTAATATGGAGGGGTAATTCTGAAAATAATTATTTTCTTTATTGATGGATTTGGAATTGGTAATAAGGATGATATAAATAATCCATTTAATTTAGCACATTTACCAAACTATAAATATATAATTAAAAACTATATCTATATACCAACTAATGCCAATATTGGAATTGAGGGATTACCCCAAAGTGCTACTGGTCAAACAACTATTTTTACAGGTGTAAATGCATCAAAAGTACTTGGAAGACATTTACAAGGTCAACCTACATTTACTTTGAAAAATATTATAAATAGAACAAATATTTTTAAAAGCTTATACGAAAAAGGTTTTAAAGTATCAAATGTAAATGTATATAGAGATGATTATTTAAAAATGATGTTAGACATAAATAATAGAAAAATTAGACCTTCTGTAACTTCTGTTATGAGCATGAGTATTAAACTTAAGTTCAGATGTATTAGAGAATTTAATCAAGGTCTTGGAGTATATCATGATATTACAGGAGAAAAATTATTTGAAGAAGGTTATATAAATAATATGATCTCAGAAAAACAAGCCGCCAAAGTAGTCAGTGATTTATTAGAGAATCATGATGTTTTGTTATTTGAACATTTTATGTGTGATATTATTGGACATAAAAAAGATATGAAATTAGCTTTATCAGAATTGGAGAAAATCGACAATTTTCTTGGGGGTTTAATAAATTTTATTGATTTAAAAAATAATGTAATATTTATTACTAGTGATCATGGAAATATTGAAGATCTATCAGTTAAAACACACACAAATAACTTGGTTCCAACAATAATAATAAATGAGACTATGAAAAAGTGTGATATTAAAATTACTAATCTTTGTGATATAGAGAAAGTTATAAAATATATTGTAAATAAGGGATAGTAAAAAAAATAAATCTATATGTTAAATATTTTTTTTGTTTTTTAAGGATGTATAAACTTTAGAAAAAAGTTCGTTTGCAGTATACTTTTCTACCCATATATTTGAAAATTTTAGAGCTTCATCAATTTTTTTTATTTTTGTTAAAGAGACAATATAATTTGCTGCTATAGTTGCATTATCAGGTGTATTTGAAAGAGCTTCAAGAAAATTATCGGAAGCTTCACTAAACATATTTTTTTCAAAATAACATAAACCTATATGATTTAAAAAATCAGAACTAATTTCTCTATTGGATCTCCAATTTTTTGCAAAACTTAAAGCTTCATCAATTTTAGATATGTGCCTAAGAGATTTAAAATAATTATGAGCATAAGATTCATTATCAGGCTTTATGTTCAATGCATTTTTAAAGTTCTTGGTTGATTTTTCATACATAGCTAAATTTAAGTAACATAGTCCAAGAGTATTGTAAAAATAATCATTTGGATTATTCTTTTCAGACCATGTTGTGATATAGTTATTAGCAGCATCATCTTTTTTGAGATACAATAGAGTGCAAATATAATTTGCACAATGATAAGGATTTGATTCTTCTATTGATATAATTTCACCAAAACATTTTAATGCTTTTGCAAAGAGTTTTAAATTATAATAACATAAACCAAGCAAGTTATTTATTTCAATAGTAGCTTCATTAGATAGTAACCAATTCGTCGCATACTCAACTCCCTCAGAGTATTTACCTATTTTAACAATGGAAAACAAGAAATATCTTAAACTCTCATATATATTAGGTTTTATAAAAAGTGCTTTTTTAAAGCAATCATAGGATTTATAAAAATTTTCTGTTTCATGATAAACATAGCCACATTGTATCCAGAAAAAATCATTTGTTATATTATTTTGAATCCATTTATTTGAAAATGATATTGCTTCATTATATTTTTTCATTAGTCTATATGAACAGATTATATTAATTGCACTATGTATATTATTTAAGTTAAACTCAATTGATTTTTTGAAAAAATACATTGCTTCGTAAAAAAAATTATTGCTTAAAAATGAAATCCCAATTTCATTAGAATAATAAGATTTTGAATCTTTTGGATGTAGATTTAAAAAAATATTTGCGATTTTTGATGCTTTATCTAATTTATCTGATTTATCTGATTTTAAATAAGCTTCAATAAGAATTTTTGTGTATATAAGATTATATGGATTTTGTGAGTGTGCATTTTTAAAAGATGTTATTGCATTTTTGAGTAAATTATTTTTATAATATAATTTACCTAAAGTATAATGAAAATGTTCACATCCCCTCTTGTTTTTTAACCATTCTACTGAAAATTCTAAAGCTTCTTTTAGTGAATCTGTCTTTAAATAAAGATTTAATAAATTACTTGCAAATAAAGAATTATATTGAGATTTAAATAAGGCACTTTTGTAAAAATTTTCAGACTTTGTTAAATCTAATTTATAATAGTAATACAGACCAAGGGCGTTTAGAAAGTTGGAATTAGGAGTGTATGAATTTAACCAAGTCTTAATAAATGTATTACATTTGGAATATTCTTTAATTTCAATATAATATAATATAATAGTTGTAGCAAAATTGGCATTTTCAGGTTCGATTTCTATCGATTTTTGAAAACAAATAATTGATTTTTCATATTCCTTAATATTTAAAAATGCATTTCCAAAAGAATTATAATATGCACCATTTAAAATATTATTAATAGTAAATTCAGAAAAAATAGAATTAATATCATCAACCTTCTCTAACATACAATAACATAATAATAGTTTATCAAGATAAAGTATATTTTCGAGATCTTTTAAATATGATTTCTTATAGTATATTAGTGCTTTAGAGTATTGTTGCATCTTAAAATAAATATTTCCAATGGTATGACATATATTGGCGGTTTCAGTATATTTTTTTGAATAGTATGTTAATTTATTTAAAGCACTATGTCCTTTTCCTATATCATTTAAGGCATTTCCCCAAAGAGAGTGAAAATTTCCTTCCCAATCATTATCTAAAAATTTTTCAATGAAAGATATTGCTTTCTCCTCATTATTTGTCAAAAATAGAATTCTTGATTTTACACTAATAAAATCAAATTGATGTTTATCATCTGATAAAGCCATATTAATATAATTTGTTGCCTTTGATATTTCCATGTTATAAAAATATGCTTGAGCTAATGAACCTTTTATATATAAATAGGATATGGGATCTTTTTTTAATACATAACTATAGCAATTTATTGCTTGGTTAAATTCTTCTTTTTCGACCAGTATGTGACCTTTTACAACTAAACCTTTGAGATTGTTTTTATCAAGGAATAAAACATTATTTATAGCTTTTAAGGCTTCAGTGTAGGAATGTCTTTTGTATAAAATGAAGGCCTTAGAAATCAAAGCTTCAATGTTCTTAGGAAATAATTTTAAATAATCGTTTATATTATTTAAAGATTGAGATAATTGACCTGCATTAAGACTTCTATTGGCTTTTAATATAAGTTCATCGTCAACATCCTCCAGGACTTTTTTTGGATAATGTGAATTTGTTAGTTTGAAATACAATGAATTCAAATCGGAAAGTAATTCATAGAAATTTTGATATCTTTGAGAGGATTCTTTTTTTAAACACTTGACGATAATAGATTCTAATTCTGGTGTACAACCAGGGACACTATTTATTTCAATAGTTTTATGTAATTTAGAATATTCTTCTTTATTATTTGCCAGAAAAGGTTTGTTTTTAGTTATTATTTCATATATTATTACTCCCATTGAGTATATATCAGAAGTTTTATTGCAATTTTCAATACCATCAAAATGTTCAGGAGACATATAAGGATATGTTCCTATAATTCTTGTTTTAGCTTCATCATATTCAAAATTGTTTTTAGATTTGCTTTTTATAAGTGTTCTTGATATACCGAAATCAATTATTTTTAAACTTGAATCCGTTATATCAAACATAATATTTGAAGGTTTAAGGTCTAAATGTAATATATTATACTTACTATCTTCATGTAAGAAAGCCATTCCTCTTGCTATTTCAATAAAGGCAGCAAGGTAGTCAGATATTCGCATAAAATAACAATTATTTTTTTCAGAACTAAGAAGTTTATCTAAAGAAAAACCATCAATAAGAGATGTTATAATAAGAGGAACATTATTCCAATTAATAAAATTTTTATAATTTACAATATTTGTATGTTTTTCTATTAAAGATAATCTGTTGGCCTCTTCTAAAAACATTCTACAAATTTGAGTTTGATTATAATATTTTTTATGAGGTATTTTCATAGCATAGTACTTTTTTTCACGATTGTTATAAATTTTATGTATAGAAGCAAAACCTCCATTGAAAGATAAGCTACAGATATAAATTGTATTAGGAAGTCCAGGTATTTTCATACCCTCATAAAAACCATAATTATTATTTAATAATTCATTTTTAAAAGGTTTTGTTTTTAATATAGTTTCAAAAACTTTAGTTCTTGATAAATCAATATTATCTAACATATAAATTTTTTCTCACTTTAATTATTTGATTTGGGATATAATTGAAAATTTGAGAATTTAAATAAATAAAAAAGAATAAACATTTCTTATATACAATTCTAAATATAAAATATTATTATGTCAATTAATATTTTATAGAAAAATAAATTTATTTTAGATATAATATATGTGGTGATATGGTATGTTAAAGTTTATTGGAATTGGAAGTGCATTTAATACAACTCTAGGAAATACAAGTGCTTATATTAAAAAAGGAGATAATCTTCTTTTAATTGATTGTGGAGGAACTGTTTTTAGTAACCTAATGGGAAATAATATTTTGGATGAACTAAAAAAAATAACGATTATTATTACTCATACACACTCAGATCACATAGGTAGTTTAGGAGATTTAATATTTTATGTGCATTATATTTTAAAAATTAAACCAAATGTTGTATATCCTGAGAAAAAGATAATGGAAAACTTACTTGGTTTAATGGGAGTTAATAAGGAATTGTATAAAATTATTGATGAGAAAGAAGTGAATTTAGATTTTTTATTTTATGAAAAATGTAGAATAAAATTTTTAAGATCTTCTCATGTAGATGATATAAGTTCTTATTCATTTATTATAAAGTATAAAGACATAAAATATTATTATAGCAGTGACTCAAATAAAATCTCTGATGAAATTTTATCTATGTTTAAAAACAGTGTAATTGACTATATTTATCAGGATACTTGTGGTATAGAATATTCTGAGAATGTACATTTATCGTTGATGAAATTAAAGGAAATTATTCCTGAAACTATGAGACATAGAGTTTATTGTATGCATTATGATGAGTATATAAAAAAAGAAGATATTGAGTTATTGGGATTCAATTATATTTGTTTATAATTATTATAAATGGAACTGTTTTTTAATAAGTTATTTTTTGGAGCCTGTATTAGGCATAATCAAAAATTTCATAAGACAATTTTTTTCTGAAAATATTGATGGTTTAATGAATTTTCAAAAAAAGTTGACTAGTTTATTTTTTGATTCTGCCT
>JBDMZA010000262.1:0-2652 GCA_039770155.1 Clostridiales bacterium | reverse complement strand
ATTTTATATTAAGAAAGGTGATAAAAATGAACAAAGGGATTAAGATTACAGAATCAGATGGTAATAGGATTATAAAGGGTACTGGCTATTACGAACCTAAAAGAGTTTGTGATTTAAGAGAATTGGTAAAGGGAAGTATTAAAAATTATAAAGATAGAACAGCATTTAAATTCAAAAATAAATCAGGAGAAATAATTGAGAAATCATATATCGATCTTGATAAAGAAATTGATTATTTAGGAACTTCATTAATTTCTTTAGGCTTAAAAGGAAAGAAAATTGCTATTTTAAGTGAAAACAGGTACGAATGGGGTCTTAGCTATTTTTCAATAGTTAATGGAACTGGAATTGTTGTGCCTTTAGATAAATATTTACCACATATAGAAGTTGAGAACCTTATAAAAAGAGGAAAAGTTGAAGGGATTTTTTATAGTGCAAGTTTTCAAAATAGTATGAAAGAAATTGCTTCATTAAATAATACTATAAAATATTTTATATGTTTAGATGAAATGGAAAAGGACCCTGATAATAGATTTATTTCATTATTTAACTTATTAGAAAAAGGTGAAAAACTTTTAAAAGAAGGAGATAAAAACTTTGTAAAGGCTGAAATAAATAAAGATGAGATGTCTATGATTTTATTTACTTCTGGAACGACAAGCGTTTCAAAAGGGGTTATGCTTTCACACTCAAATGTTGCAAATAATGTTACTGCATTAACCACAATAATAAAAGTATATCCGACTGATGTACACCTTTCTTTATTACCTCTTCATCATACATTTGAAAACACTATAGGACTTATGTTTATGATACATTGTGGGGTATGTATTGCTTATAGTGATGGTATAAAACATATAGGAAAGAATCTTAAAGAATATAATGTATCAATAATTGTAGCTGTACCAAATATTTTTGAAGCTATGTATAAAAAAATACAGGATGGAATTAAAAATTCGGGAAAAGAAAATTTGGTGAATTTTCTTATAAAATTTTCTGATATTCTTAAAGGCTTAGGTATAGACATTAAAAAAACACTATTTAAAGGAATAATTAGGGAGATAAGCCCTAACTTGAGATTGCTGGTAACAGGTGCTGCGCCTATAAATGCTGAGATAGTAAGGGGATTTAACAAATTGGGACTAAAAATGTTACAGGGATATGGCCTAACAGAAACATCTCCTGTAATTAGTGCTACAAATGATTTTATAGATAAGGCTGGAACAATAGGTTATCCGATAAATGAAGTTGAGGTTAAAATAGATGATCCTGATGAAGATGGAATAGGAGAATTATTGACTAAAGGAAAGAATGTCATGCTTGGTTATTATGAAAATCAAGATGCTACAGATGAAGCTATAGATGATGATGGATGGTTTAGAACTGGAGATTTAGCAAATATTGATGAAGATGGATTTGTTAAAATAACGGGTCGTGCGAAATCAATGATAGTTCTTGCAAATGGTAAAAAAGCTTTTCCTGAAGAGTATGAATTTCTTTTAGGAGATTACGAAGAAATAAAAGAGTCATATGTTTGGGGATTCAAAACCAGTGAAGGTAATATACAGATATGTGCAAAAATAGTCTTAAACAAAGATATAATACTAAAAGATGGACAAATAACTGAAGAAAAAATTGCGAATAAAGTTAAGGAAATTATAAAGAATATAAATAAAATTATTCCAAGATATAAAATTATAAGATATTTTTTGTTAACATATGATGAACTTATAAAAACTACCACTCTTAAAGTAAAAAGACCACTTGAAGATAAAGCTATAAAAGAATTATTGAGTATCTCAGGTTATGATATGAGAAAAGCTTCAGGTAAATTTATTGATTCACTTTTAACTTATAGTACTTAGGGATATCCAAAAAATAAACTCTAAAAAATAAAAACATCTCTAAATAACAATATATAAAATGTTGTTACTTAGAGATATTATTTTATTTAAATTTATACCTAAGGGATAGCCAAAAAATAAACTCTAATTCTCTAGTATGAATTCGGTATTAATTTTTAGGTTCTCCTAACTATATAATTTTTATAAATAAAAGACTTTTTTAGTGTCTATTGAAAGCTAATGAGACTGTCTATTTTTGCTTTGTCAAAGCCTACGATAATAGTTCCATTAATGTCTATAACTGGAACACCTCTTTGACCTGATTTTTTTATCATTTCCATTGCACCTTCTCTATTTTGAGCTACATTAACATCACTAAATTCAACGTCTTTTCCTTTTAAATAATCTTTAACTCTTGTACACCATGGGCATGTTGGTGTTGAATACACAGTAATATTTGTCATAATTATCATCTCCTTGATTTATTTTAAATTAAAATGGTAATAGTTTAATGTTGTATTTATTATATACCCAACAAGGGTATGTGTAAACATAAAATTTTTTCTGAGAATGCCAATGTTTTAATGAATTTTTAAAAAAGTTGACCAGTTTAGGCATAATCAAAAATTTCATAAGGAGAGCCTAAAAAATAATACCAAATTCTTTTCGTCTGAAGTTCGCTTAAATCATGCGAATTCATACTCGAGAATGAGAGTTTATTTTTTGGCTATCCCTAAGACAATTTTTTTCTGAAAATATCGATGGTTTAACGAATTTTTAAAAAAAGTTGACTAGTTTATTTTTTGAT
>JBDMZA010000261.1:0-6757 GCA_039770155.1 Clostridiales bacterium | reverse complement strand
TCTTATAAACATACAATTTTTTGTATTTCTATTTTTTTCATTACTAAATATCAACTACCTAATCCTCCATAAAAATGATAAAGCTATATATATTATATTCAAAATTCATATAGCTTTTCTGGGGGTTATTTAATATTTTTTTAAACATATTTTTAAAATATTAAATCAACATCATCAAAACAACAAATGGATGCTTACATTATATAATGATTTAGTATATTATGTAAATTCTCAATATAGGTCTTTTTAATAATATTGTTTCCCCAACAAGCTTTGATATGTAAATAAAATTTTATAATAAAAATATTTCCAAAAAATTATTTCATATATTTACCGAAATAAATGGTTAGATATAATCAAAAATTTCCTAAACAAATCCATTCTTTCATTCTTTCATTCTTTCATTCATTAACTTTACCTAATATTATCAATTTTTAGAGTTCCAAAGAATAAAAAAATAAAACAGCTTAAATAAATTTTAAGCTGTTTTATTATTTGTTTGATAAGCAAAACTTCCGATATTTTGCTATCACCTATTATAAGATAAAAAATACTATCAGTAATTCTTTAAATATATTTTAAATTAGATTATTTCAATGAATATGGCGGGGCACTCTTATTACTATAAGAATTACATATTCATTATAAAATTTAATTAATTTAAATATTACCACAATATATTCTTTAAATTATCTTACCTATAAATTTAAATTCTCTCTCTACTGTATACCTTAATTTTTTACATACATATCTAATTTTGAGATCTCTTTCATATCCTCATATGCTTTTATTATTCACTGTAAATATTTCCGAACACTAACGCTTCAAATCTTTACCATTACTAAATAAAATACTATTAAACTCTTTTGATGATGGATTTTTATAAAATATTAAGTTTTTTCAAGTAATTAAATAAACTTTCTAATCAAATATTAACCTCAATTATTTCCGATTCAGAACTTAATATTTAATTTCCCTTTAGAATATAAAAAATAATATTGCGTCATTTTACCAATAAATTGTAGTTTATTATCAAACTTTGCATACTTACTTTTAATATTCTTAACCGATTTAATTTTTTTACAATACTCACCAACTAATATGAAAAATTAAATTTTCTCTCTATTCTTTCTATCTATATTTATATCTATATCTATATCTATATCTACACCTACACCTATACCTATACCTATACCTATACCTATCTTTTTTTGATAACTTTGGAAATCTAAAAATAATTTTTTAAATATCCCACTTTTACACATCTTTACCCAAAGAATAAAATTAAATAAAATAAAACGAAATTCTTAATATACATCTATCCTATATTATCTTACTAACACCCCCATTTAGGAAAATCTAAAAAACAATATCACATCTTCAAAATCTGAAAATCACTAAAATTGCGTGATTTATTATTATACAATGTAGATTTATTTTTTATCTGTCCCTTAATTATGTTTTAAAACATATTGTTTTCACAAATATTACGTTCAAGTATTAATTCAAAACCAAATAATATTTTTTGGGGGGATAAATAAAATTATTTTATAATTAAAATTTTTTAAAAAAAGCCTTGTTATTTTGTTACTATTTGAGTATAATTGTAAAGTGTATTTCGAAAAAAGTTTATCAAGTTTGGTCATGCTAGGTGGGGAGGTAGCGGTGCCCTATAACCTGCAATCCGCTCCAGCGGGACTGAATTCCTTTTTTAGGTTTAGTTTTGTGGGGTCTGCCTTATGCAAGTGATGATGAGAATTGGGTCTTGCGCAATGAAAACCTGTGAACTCCGTCAGATTCGGAAGAAAGCAGCGGTAAGCAGATATTTTCATGTGCCGTGAGGTTACCTGATTTGAGTTAACTACATAAGTAACGTTTGGAAAACTACTATCAAAAATAGGTGCATGACCTATAATTATAAATAAAAAGAACACTTATTGGTGTTCTTTTTTAAATTTTATTTTTTTTATTAATTTATTGGTTTTTTTTATAAAATAAAATATAATTCTATTATATTTACTTAGGTATAATCAAAAATTTCATATGACAACTTTTTTCTGAAAATGCCAATGCTTTAACGGATTTTTAAAAAAAGTTGACTAGTTTATTTTTTTGATTATGCCTTATGATAACCTAAAAAATAATACAAAATTCATACTAAAGAATTAGAGTTTATTTTTTAATACCCTTTATTTTAGGAAGGAATAAATTTCATGTCATATACTGCCTTATATAGAGAATGGCGTCCTCATACATTTGATGATGTTATTGAACAAGATTATATTATTAAAATTTTAAAAAACACTATTTCATCTGATAGGATTGGTCATGCTTACCTTTTTTGCGGAACAAGAGGAACAGGAAAAACTACACTGGCAAAAATTTTTTCAAGAGCAATAAATTGTGAGAAAGCAGATGATCCAAATCCATGTAATGAATGTGAAACATGTAAAGGTATATTATCTGGAAGCATTCTTGATGTTATTGAAATTGATGCTGCTTCAAATAATAGCGTCGATAACATAA
Source organism: Clostridiales bacterium (assembly GCA_039770155.1). Taxonomy (GTDB): domain Bacteria; phylum Bacillota; class Clostridia; order Acetivibrionales; family JBDMZA01; genus JBDMZA01. The sequence continues at coordinate 4,231 of JBDMZA010000261.1, read as the reverse complement.
GAGAAATTAGAGATGAGGTAATATATAGTCCTGCAAAAGCTAAATACAAAGTTTATATAATAGATGAAGTACATATGTTGTCAACTGGTGCATTTAATGCTCTTCTTAAAACATTAGAAGAACCGCCTTCTCATATTGTATTTATTCTTGCAACAACTGAACCTCATAAACTTCCTATTACAATTTTATCAAGATGTCAAAGATATGATTTTAAAAGGATTTCAGCAAAAAGTATCGCAGAACAATTGTCTAAAATTTCTTTTTCCAAAAATGTAACTTTAGATACTGATGCAAGTTTACTAATGGCTAAACTTGCTGATGGTGCCATGAGAGATGGAATAAGCATTCTTGACCAGTGTATGTCTTTATCAGAAGATATAATTACCAAAGACAATGTTATATCAGTGGTAGGAATTGTAGATAGTGAATCTCTTTCATTAATAGTAAATTCTATTTACAAAAATAATATTTTAGGAATTCTTAATATAATTGATGAACTAACTTCTTTTGGCAAAAGTTTAACCAATTTTGTATCTGATTTAATCAATTATTTTAGAAATATATTAATTTGTAAGTTATCAAATTCTTCTGACAATTTATTAGAATTTTCAAATGAGGCTTTAGAAGAACTTAAAAAACAAATTAATTTCTGGTCAATAGAAGAATTATCTTTAATAATCAAAAATCTTTCAGAACTTGAAAACTCAATTAAATGGTCTATACATCCTAAAACTCTTATTGAAGTTGATTTAATTAAGATATGTGATAAAAACTACTTTAACAATAAATTTAATATTGAAGAAAAAATAACAGCTTTAGATTTAAAATTAAACAAAATTAAAGATAATACTATTGTTGTTGAATCAAATAATATAAATAATCCCCAAAAAAAACAGTCTGAAAAGGTTTCTGACCCAGATACTAATAAGAATATAAAAAAAGAAAAATATACTCCAAAAAATTTCTTAGAAATTTGGCCTCAAATCTTAGAAAGCATAAAAAAAGAAGGTAAAGTATTACTTTATCACAAATTAAAAAAATCAAATGCAGTTTTAAAAGATAATACTAATGTTGAAGTAATCATATATGATTCAGAAGCTATTAATGTTGAATTTTTAAATAAACCTGAAAATATAATGAAAATTGAATCTATACTATCCAAACATTTAAGTAATGATATTAAACTAAAATACAATTTTAGAAACAATAATTCAGATGCAAATGATGATGAATTCACAAAAAAAATCGATCATATAAAAAATGATAAGGATTTAAATGTAAATATTTTTGATGATAATTAAATTTTAATATTTTTATTAAGAGCCTGTTTGTAGTGTTATACGTTCTACAGGTAATTTTTTTCTGAAAATGCCCATATTTTAACGAATTTTTATCAAAAAATTGACCAGTTTATTTTTTGATTCTGCCTAATACCTAATGCAAATTAAAAAAATATAATGTATAATGTTATTTGAAAATAATTTAAAAATCATTTGGGTAACTAGAAAAATATCTTTACATTCTTAAATAACTAATCATTTATCCCTATTAGTTTAAGAATGGGAATATTAACATAGGAGAACCTAAAAAATAATACCAAATTCTTTTCGTCTGAAGTTCGCTTAAATCACGCGAATTCATACTCGAGAATTAGAGTTTATTTTTTGGATATCCCATAGCAAAAGTTTTTAAGAATAATTTAATCGTTTATATTTTATAAAAAAATATTTACATTAATTTTTAATTGTTGAGGAGGAATTATTTATGGCAAAAGGCGGATTCCCTGGTATGGGTGGAAACATGGGCAATTTAATGAAGCAAGCTCAAAAAATGCAACAAAATATGGCAAAGGTTCAAGAAGAACTTAAGGGTAAAATTGTAGAAGCAACAGTTGGTGGTGGTGTTGTATACATAAAAGCTAATGCCCACAAAGAAGTTTTAGAACTTAAAATCAAACCTGAAGCTGTTGATCCTGATGATGTTGAAATGTTAGAAGATATGGTTTTAGCTGCTGTAAATGAAGTCATTAAAAAAGCTGAAGATATTTCAAATACTGAAATGTCTAAAGTAACTGGTGGTATGGGAGTTCCTGGAATGTTTTAATTATATATAGGGATCATCTTAAAAAAATTATTTGTGATATAATTTTTTAGATTATCCTAAGATGATCCTATTATAAAAACATAATATCAACTTTAAACTATAAATCGGAGAAAAATATATGAATTTTTATAGTAATGTAATTTTAAAATTAATTGAAGAATTTGAAAAGTTACCTGGAATTGGTCATAAAACTGCTCAAAGACTTGCTTATCATGTTTTGAATCAGCCAATAGAAAAAGTAGAGTCTCTTTCTAATGCTATTTTAGATGCAAAAAATAAAATAAAATTCTGCTCAATTTGTTCAAATCTCACAGAAATTAGTCCTTGTACAATATGTAGCAATCAAAAAAGAGATAAATCAATAATATGCATAGTTGAAAATTCTAAAGATATTATAGCATTAGAAAAAACTAAAGAGTATAGGGGACAGTATCATGTACTAAATGGTGTAATTGCACCAATGCTAAATATAGGTCCTAATGATATAAATATTAAAGGTCTTCTTGATAGAATAAATAAAGACGATAGTATCAAAGAAATTGTAATGGCTACAAATCCAAATATTGAAGGTGAAGCTACAGCAGTTTATATTTCCAAGCTAATAAAACCTTTAGGAATAAAAGTTACAAGAATTGCTCATGGTATACCCATTGGAGGTGATTTAGAATATGCAGATGAAGTTACACTTGCAAAAGCATTAGAGGGTAGAACAACTTTTTAGTTATACTATATTTTTTTCCTTTTTTAAATTTTTAAATGTTTTCTTAAGACTTATTTGTAATTTTACTCTAACTAATAATTCTTCTTTTTTAAATGGTTTAACAATATAGTCATTTGCACCCAAATTAAATCCCTTAACAATATCATTTGATTGATTTTTAGAAGTTAAGATAATTATAGGCAATTCATAATTCGTATATACTTTTCTTAAATTCATACATAATTCAAATCCTGTCATTTTTGGCATTGAAATATCAGTAATTATTAAATCAAATTTTTTATTTTTAATTTTTTCCAGTGCCATAAAACCATCTAAAGCCATTTCAACATAATATTTTTGCACTGTTAAATGTTTACTTATAGTTTTTAAGTTTATTGACTCATCATCAACTATTAAAATTTTTATATTATTATTATCAACATTTGAATCTTCATCCAAAACAGTTGTATTATCCATATAATTACTGTAATTTATAAAATCATCTTGTATTTCTTCTTTAAAAGCTTCAATTTCATCAATACTTAGTTTTTTATTATTTTTAGATGATTGAATATTTACAATGGATTCATCTAAAACAGGCAATGTAAAATAAAACTTAGAACCTTTACCTCTTATTGATTCTACCCAAACTTCTCCATCATGTAATTCAACTAATTTTTTTGTTATATTAAGCCCTAAACCTGTTCCATTATAATTAACCCCAACAGAATTATCTAATTGTTCAAAATTTTTAAAAACACCTTCCAACTTATCCTTGGAAATACCTATGCCAGTATCTTCAACACATACAACAGTATAATTATCAATAATTTCATTTGACACTCTCAAATATCCTTTTTCAGTAAACTTAATTGCATTCCCTATTAAATTATATAAAATTTGTTGTAGTCTATTTTCATCTGCCAAAACATATGGTGTATCAATTGAAATATCATTAATCAATTCAATCTGTTTTTTACCGATTGTCTCTTTTAACGCATTTAAAATTGCTTCAACAACATACTTCATATCAATCTTTTCTTTATTTAGATTTATATCCCTATTTTTTAATTTTGAATAGTCTAAAATATCATCTATTAAACTTGAAAGTCTTTTACTAATTGATAAAATTATGTTAATATTTTTGTGTGCTTTTGGAGATAATTTATTCTCAGAGTTTTTTAATACAGATTCACTTAAACCAATAATACCATTTATTGGAGTTCTTAATTCATGAGAAGTGTTCGATAAAAAATCATCCTTTAAATTATTAATAATCTTTATCTTATCAACCATTTCAGAAAAATTATCCATTATTAAACCAAATTCATCTTTTCTATTATTTTTAATTTCTATATTAACATTACCCTTTTTAACTTTTTCCATGTTTTCTATTAAGTTATTAATACCAATTTGAATATCTTTTGT
>JBDMZA010000260.1:0-2638 GCA_039770155.1 Clostridiales bacterium | reverse complement strand
TTTGTATTGTATTCCGAACTACTTACATTTATCTCTTCATAATTATAATCAATACTAATACTTGCAAAATCTTTTTTAATAACAAAATCAATTTTATTATATCCATTATTTTCTAATTTCTTTTTTATATCAGAACATTCTTTTGTGCTCAATTTAGTTGAGTATTCATTAAAATTTAACTTTTTTGATGATTTTTTAGTACAAGAAGAAAATAATACTATTAAATTAGATATTATTGCTATAATTAATAAATTACTTAAAATTACTTTTCTCATATAATATATCTCCCTATATCATTTTATGTATAATTTAATTAAAAAGTTTAAATTACGTCATACCCCTAATGTTTAATGAAATAATTAAGTTAATTACCTTCATAATCTTCATGTTCTTCCATATATTCTATATATGGCTCTTGGCCATTTTTTCTTTCATCTTTATTTTCACCTTTATTTTCACCTTTATTTTCACCTTTAGATTTCCAAATTTTTTTCAAATCTTTTTTCAATTTATTTTCGTAACCTTCTGCGCTACCACTAGCAGGCTTTACATCAAATTTCTTATTTTCATCTATTTTTTCATTTAAATAATATAACATTGTAACCCAAAGTTCATTCTGGGTAATTCCTATAAAATCTAACTCTTCTTCTATCCAATTTATAAAATTTCTTATATCATCATCATCTTTACCAACTTTATGTAAAGACAACCCCTTATAAGACCCTATATCTTCTCCTGAAACTGAATAACAATAATCTTCCGTAGTAAGACTATATTGGCTTGTCCTTTATGTCCAGCTACAATATACACTTCATCAAGTTCAACTTCGCCTTCTAACTTCACTTCAGGTCTTTTAATAGCTATGCTTTCTCTAAGTTTTGTTGTCATGTGTTGTGTATCGATTTGACATAAATCAAGTTCTTTTGCAATTTAATTGTTTGATAAAATTAGTCCCATAAAATATAGACATACTATCCAAGTAGATAATGGTTCATGATGTCCTGTAAATATAGTATTTGTTAAGTCATCGAAAGAGAGCCTTTTAAAATCTATATGTATAATATTTTATTTCATATTTATGAAATACAAATTAACCATCTTTTTCACTATTATTTAAATAGTAAGACATCATGGCCCAAAGCTCATCTTTATTAACATCAATAATCTTTAACTCCTCATACATAATTTCTTTAAATCTTTTAATATCTTTAGCGGCATAATCTTTTGACTTCATTTCATTATTTTTCATATATTTATCCTTTACATTTTTTCCAGAAATAATTTCATAATACGATTCATCATCAGAAATATAATGAATAAATTCATCACCATTATTATATTTATAATAATTATATAGACTTAAGTCACCTAACAATCTAATATTAAAATAGTTAGCTTCTTTAAGCGAATTTAAAACTATATCAAAGCTTTCAAATGAATCCGATTTAGAATACCATTTTCTGGATTGTATTGACTCATAATTATAAAAAAGAATATATGTATTATCTTTTTCATAATTAATTATTTTGTGATAACCTACTTTTTCCAATTTATTTTTTATAATATTGCATTCGCTTTTACTTAATTTAATTGGCTTATAATCAGAATCAGTACTACTTAAAACAAGTACAAAAAGTAATAATATCGATATTATGCTAAATATTCCTATGATAACTATTTTTTTCATTAAATCCCTCTTTCCATCTAAATTTTATTCTGGTGAAAAAAATTTATTTTATAATTCTATTAAAACTATTAACATTTGTATTTATTTATAACACACATTAGAGATTTATATTAATGTAAGTATATATATTTGCATTTCATAATTTATACTATTAATAATCATTTTCTTCTTTTTCTCTATAATTATCTTTTTTAGTTATATATTTCCATTTTTGTTTCATTTTAATTTTTAACTCATTTTCATATCCTTTTGTCCAATCAGCTGGCTCTGTATCAAGTAATGTATGAGATGTTCCAGAACTAACATAATTAAAAGACTCTGTTTCAACAATTTTTTTACCTTTTAATTTTGCAGCATATTTTGATGGATTACTTTCTATTAAACCATTATTTGTACCAGCATTTTTACCATCAACAGTTTTAAGTATATCCCATTGAGTAACAAAATTCCCAGTTTTGTCAACTATATATTCAGACAAACCATTTGATGTTTTTATCTTATCATTACATTCATATTTATTAATCTTTGCATGTTCAAGTATATGTTTGTCAAGATCTTTGTCTATTCTTTCTAAATAAATACGATTATGATATATTGAATCTGAACCATAATCCAATTCCTCATTTTCTTTATTACTGTAATCAATTAATTTCTCATAATCTGTTTCGCCTTCATAATTATTACGTATATAGTTAATATTTTGTCTATCAATGTACATTCTAAATTGATGTATTCTCTTATCATCTAGAATTTTACCTTCATAAGCTTTTTCAACACATCCAGCATATTCTTCTAAAAATTCAGAATGCGGAGACATATTTTCATCAAATTTGTATCCATTTTTTAGTTGCAACATTCCATTTTCATCTATTTCTCCATTCATCTGATTAATTACAAGTAATGCTTTATCTTTAGAATCATGTTCACACTTTTCAAACATTCTTGAATAAA
>JBDMZA010000259.1:0-5332 GCA_039770155.1 Clostridiales bacterium | reverse complement strand
TTTAATTTATTTATTAATTCTACAAACTTTATATCATTAATATTTAAGCATAATTCAACAATTAGGGGTACAAATTTTTCCCTAAATATGTCTAATTCCTTACCTTTTATTTTTTTTGTTAATACAACATTTTCTATTAAACTTAAATATTTATTTAATACTTCATATATCTTTCTCTTTTTTACTTTAGGTAAAACATACTTATACTCATCTATTTTTAAAATAATTTTCTCAATAGAATTTATATCTTCAATATTATCTAATTTAGGTAATTTGTTTAATATCTTATTTTCTAATAGTTTTACACCAACATCAGGTAGGTACTTTAAATTAAACTTATTAGCAAATTCATAAACATTTTCTTTATCATACATTATTAACCAAATGATTTTTCTTTTTATATAAATTTCACCAAATTGACTATATCCAAGAGAATATAAATAAGAAGATAATTTTGATTTCTCTTTTAATAGAACCTCAATTATTTCACTTATTTCAATATCATATTTTGGATTATTTGAATTTTCTAATATAAAATCTAATCTACTAAAATCCTTTTTTAGATACTCAGTATCACTTCTAAGAGAATTAAAAATTTTACTGATCATAAAATTATTATCAATAAAGTCCCAAGATAAATCAATAATATCATCTTTATCTGTACTGTTTATTATAATTTCAGCAAGTTTTTCTTCTCCCAGTTCTATAGATTTTTCATCAAATATCTCATTATTGTCATATCCTACCATATCTGAATGAATATCAGTTTGGATTTCATTATCATTTTCATCAATTTCAATTATTCTAACTTGTTTTTCCTTGTTAATATCTTCAATTCCATCATTTATGTTATCCTTATTTTCTTTGTCTGGATCATTAACATACTTTAAAAATTCTTCTCTTATTTCGAATATGTCTTCAACATATCCAATTTTTTTTCTACCTTTTAAGAAACTTTCAATTAATTCAGCAGCAGAAATGACAACAATAGAATCTACTTTCTTACAAGTTTCCAAAAGTAAATTTAGTTGATCAGATTTTTTAAAAAAGAAAAGATAGAAAAGACTATAAATCAAATGTCTTACAGGAGTATTATTATCAATTTCATTAATAAAATCACTAAAACTATCTTCAGACATAGGTTCTCTTTCAATTAAATTAAATATTTCAGCTATATATTCAAAACTTACTGTACCATCATACTTTAACAATTGTACTATCCACATTGATTTCCAAAACAAGAACAAAGCTTCTTTATCTTTATTTTTATATTCTAAAGTAAAATTCATTAATTCTTCAAGTTTTTTTAAGTTTTTTGGTAATGTAACTTTATCTTTAATTTGTTCTAATTCATACTTTATTTTATTATACAAATCACTTCCCTTGTAAAGTCCTTCACGTTCATAAGTATATACAGCATCTATCAAAACATTTATTTTTCTTAGATTTCCAATGGAATCTGTACAATAAAATTCAAATTCAGAGTTTTTTACATTATAAAAAATAATTTCTACTTTCTCAGCATTTTCTTTTAGAAATCCTAAAAATATATCACCTTCTCCAGTTTCACCTAAATAAATAGTATTTGTCAATAATCCTATCACTGAAGTTCCATGTGGTTCTTTTTGATCATATAATATATACTGTTCAAATAAATTTTTATTACCATCAAATTTATTTTCTATAAATATTAGGTTCTTATCTAGTATCTGCCATTTTTTATATTTAATTTTTTTTCCCTTTGATATATCATTTAAAAAGTTAACAGCTTCATTATTTAGTTTAAAATTTGTCCTATAATTTAAAACTTCTAATTCATTCTTCTCAATTATATTATTATAATTATTATCTATAATTTGATTTGATCTGTTAAATTCCAGGTTTTCTAAGTTTTCATCCGAATTTTTATTATTTATTTCCTCATTAACTTCAACACTAAATTTTATATCCTCATCAACTTCATCATTATACTCTATATCTATATCTATATCTATATCTTTATCCTCATTTTCATTATTCATCGAAGCTTCTAATTCATCTTCATTTATTTTTTTATCTGAATCATCATATATTATTTCATCAGACCCAGATTTATAACCAATAGTATTAGATTCATTTTTTTTAATTTCTTCATTACTTTCAATGTTATAATCATCATCAATATACTCATTTAAATATTCATTTTGTTCATTCTCTTTAATTTCTTTATTTTCTTTTTCTTTGCTATTTCTTAATAAAATATTCAAATCCATTGGTTTTTCTATGTCAAAATTTTCATCCAATTCTGTTATATCATCATATTCTTCTTTATATTTATTATTTTTTTCTTCTATATCTTCTTCTCCCTTTATAATTGAATTTCCTATTTCAATTTCCTCAAAAAGTTTTTCCCAAAATGGATTCCCATCAGAATTTAAAACTGAATCTTTTATAACAGTCTGCCATCTTTCATAATTTGCATCTTTCAAATTTCCACCATCATTCAATTTAATAGCAGATATACCACCTAATATTTCCATATTATGATTTTCTGATATCACAATTTTAGCTCTTACATCTCCATTTACTCTTATTTTTCCATGATTATTATATCCAAGCATTACATCATCGAGAATCACATTACCTTTTATTATAATATCTGAACCTCCAGCAATAATACTTTTTGCTTTTAAGTTTCCTGTTAAAAATAAAAATGGTCCATAACTCGCTTCATAATTTTTAATACATCCATTTACTTCAAGATTACCATTTACTATTATACCTGTCCATTCACCATTTCTATCATAGTCCAGCAACATATTACCATCAATAATTGTATCATCTTCATAATAATATATATAATCATCAAAATACTGCAGGTATTTTCCTAAATCAAATAATTCACTTGCTTTTTTTGCAGAAATTTTTTTAAATTTTGACATACCTTAACCCCCAAGAATAATTTCAATCATATTAAAATTTGTTTAGGAAAACCTAAAAATAATACTATTCTCTTACTATCTTAAAATCGCTAAAAAAGTGATTTATTATTTTAGAACAATGATTTATTTCTTAGATATCCTTAAGTGATTTCCCTAATAAATATATATAATTCAATTTTAGTTAGGGATTGAGATATTATTTTATAACACTAAAAATAGTTGTGTGAACCATAAGACAGAATCAAAAAATAAACTAGTCAACTTTTTATGAAAATTCGTTAAACCATCGATATTTTCATAAAAAAATTGTCTTATGAAATTTTTGATTATGCCTAACACACATTAAATATCTATATGTATATTATAACCAATATAATCACAAATGTAAATATAACTTTTTCTCTATGATACTATTAATGCATACTTAAATAGTATCATTATTACCTGTAAAATTAGAGATACCCAAAAAACAAACTTAAGTTTCGAGTATGAATTCCCATGATTTAAGAGAACTTCAAACGAAAAAAATCGAGTATTATTTTTATATATCAAAAACTTCTCAGATTAAATAGTAATTTTTATACATTTTACATATGATTTAGTTTGTTTTTTTATTTTTATGTTATAGAGTACTTTTAATTTTATTTTGTAAATGCTATAATACATTTTATTACTAAGATATTAATATCTTAATAATACCCAAAAAAATAATACCGAATTCTTTTCGTCTGAAGTTCACTTAAACCGTGTGAATTCATACTCGAGAATTAGAGTTTATTTTTTGGATATCCCTAAGCATTTAATAGTCAAAATAATCTATATGATTTATTTTTTACAACTGGAGTGATTTTTAATGAACAATAAAAAATTATATGAATCAATATTAAAAATTAATACTAATCTTTTAAGTAAATTTGAAAAACTCGAAAACAGAATTAATCTTATTGAAAAAGATATAGTTAATGTAGAAAACTCTATTCTTAAATTAAAAAAAGACATAAAAAGTTATGATAATCACTTAAATGAAAAAATGAATGTATTATTTGATGGTTATAAACAAAACATAGATTTTTATGATTATTTAGAAAAAAAACTTAGATATGCATCAAAAATAGTTGAAACTCATGATGTGAAAATACAGGTCTTTGAATCTCAATTAAAGCAAGTGAATTCGTAACATTAATAATTATATTAAGTAAATGTAAAAAAAGATTTATTTTTTTTGTATATTTTCTTCATAGCCACTTTTATTAAGTATTAAATCAACATCCTTTAACATTATTTCATATTTCATAACATTGTTATCTATTTTATTTTTTCTTTCTTTATTATCGATTAATGCTTCTAATGATGACCTTAAGGATTTTATTGAAAAATAATCTTCTTCTTTTAAATTAAGGGGATTACTTATATAATTGCCAATAAAATGTTTAAAATCATTAACTATAACACTATAAAACTTTTTAGCTTCATCTTTTCTATTTAACCTAATTAGACAATCTGCATAATCAACCATTGTAGGACCAACAAAATGTAAGTCATCAAACATTATACTATTTGTAACTACTGCTCTTACTCCAAGCATTTTAAGTTCTTTTTCATAATCACTTTTTCTATAAAAAAAGTCTGCTAAATTTAAAGCTACACCTCTTAAAATAGCTCCATTCATCCAAACTTCTGAACTAACATCTTTCTCATACTTTTCTTCAAAATCCTTTTGAATATCTCTACCTAACTCACAAACCATACTACATGTCTCTTCTGCAACTTTTAAATAATATTCATTTTTGCCGAATTCTAAAGCACCAATTAACCTTACTAATTCTGACACTAAGTTTACGTTATCACATTTACTAAATCTTCTTAAAATATCTTTTAAATTTTTTTTATCATTATACAGAGATATTATATATTCACAAATACAATTTATTTCAAGACTTTCATTTAAATCTATATATTGCCAGCAAAGCTTTAATACTCTATCTGGATTATTAGTATATATAGAATTTAATACATCTTTAATTTCACTATTATCAAATATATGCATTGTTAATCTCCTTTCAAAGATGAATAAAACATCTTCAAATAACAAATATAATATTTTCAAAAATTTTGTATTGTAATGAAATAAATTTTATATAGTTAGAAAATAATTAATTGGATAAAATTATTGAAGTATAATAATGTTTATATTTAAATATTAACATAAAATTCATACTAGTTCAATATGGTAATTATTTCTATCAAAAATTGAATTTACTGCATTCAATACCCTTCTCTAAATAACTATGAGATATCAAAAAAATAAATCTAAATTTTTAATGATGATTCACATGAATATAGGAATTCTAATATTTCCTAAATATAACTATCTTGGTAATAGTTATATTTCTTAATTTTAAAATTGACAT
>JBDMZA010000258.1:0-4560 GCA_039770155.1 Clostridiales bacterium | reverse complement strand
GGCAATGCAGGACCCCAACCTACAATAGTTCCATTATTTTTTAAAGCAACTATAAAACCTACTCCAGCAACTACTTGTTTTACATTATCTAAATTTTCTGGAACATCATATTCTTTACTTTCACTAAAAGTTTGTACACTTCCATCAGATTTTAAAACAATAGAAACACCTGGTGCAGCTATTACATTTTTAATAGTAATTTTTTGATTAACAGTTTCATTATCATTTACATTACTTTTAATATTTTCATTCTTAACACATGAAGTACTACATAATAATAATATACATAATATAAAATAAAATTTCTTATGAAATCTAATTTTGAATCACCTCTTTTAATTAATAATATTCTCGGAAACTTTGAATAGACTTGCCTTCTAATAAATCTGACAGCAGTGTATTCTTCTTATTTCAGTTTAGATAAAAATAACGATATATAATGCTAAAACCCTGTTTATTCAACAGTATATCTAAAATTAATAACTTACAACCAGTTATATAATTATGCCAATGACAATTCAGCGATAACAACAGATGGTGGAAATATTGATTCTATCGGATAATTCTAAAAGTATTTTGGTTGGTTAAATAAGATAAAAGTTGTGTTATTAACATTTATTGCAATATATGTTATATTGATATTATATTATACAGTAATTTTACATAGTAAAGGAGATTTCTAATGAAATTATTCATAAATGAAAAAAACTCATCCATAATTGGCTTTTTATTAATAATGTTTGGTATTATACTTAGTACTTTTATTGCTCCTTTAGGTGTTATAATTGCAATACTTGGTGGATTTTTTATTGGTCATGGTGTAGATTAGTGAGTAAATCATAGTATGTAATTAGCCTAATTTTATTTCCAGTTTTAAATTGGCCTGATGGGAGCATAAGTGTCATATGGGTCAAAGTAATTCCCACAAATTGGCAGTTAATTTGTTTTAGCCTAATAATGCTAGATATAACACTTTTTAAAATACATCTATGTAAAAATTTGTATTAACTTATTTTGGTAGCATGCAATTTTAATTTAATTCAATATGATTTTGTTAAATTCAAATTTATATATACAATCTCTGTAGTTCTTTTAAATTAAGAGCTACAGAGATTTTTATAAGAAACATTGTTTAATTTCCAAATTTAATGGATTTTTAAAATCCACATTTAGAAGTAGTTTCTATTTTGGCTACTTTATATTTCCCCAAATTTAATTTATTTGTTCGGTTAGTATTTATAATCTAGTATTTAAGCTGATTTTATACTAAAACCAATTAAAATTTTACTAATTTATGGGAGATAATTTGCCCCTAGTGACAGCTACAATTCCATCAGACCTACTTTGAGGTTAGTTTTAAATTTTATTTTTTTTAAATTCTACAAATATGAAACCAAAAGAGTAATTATTTTTGTCTAATGATTGTAAGCTTATTTAATATTAAAAGTGGAGATTCTGAGGCTTTTATACAAATAGTAGATAAGTATAAAGAATATATGTAAAAAATATCTTATTCTATTTTGAACAATGATACTGATTGTGGAGATGCAAGGCACAAACAAAAATAAACTAGTCAGCTTTTTTTGAAAATTCGTTAAACCATCGATATTTTCAGAAAAAAATTGTCTTATGAAATTTTTGATTATGCCTAAATTAAATATTATAGCAGATTTAACTCTCATAAAATTTTTCAATCTGCTATAATATTTTTTATATTTATTTTCTTCTTAAATTTAGAACTATGATTTTTATAAATTAATAGTATAATTTATAAATGTGGATAATAATAATTATCTATAATAATTCAACTAAAATATTATAAAATACAAAATAGTCTTTTTCTGTATTTATAGTAAAATTTTATTTGCAAATTTTAAAAAATGATGGTGTTAATATGAAAAAGAATATAGTTTATACTGATCTATCCTCAAAAAATTTATCTCCTGTTATAAAAAGCAGTTATCTTTTTTGTCCAGATCCTGAAATATATAAAAGAAAGATATTAGAAGACAGACAGGTAAATAATTACGAAATCGAACTTATACTTGAAAGTAATGGTTCAATGATAATTGATGATAAAAATTATAAAATAAAGGAAAATGATATAATTTTCAGAAAACCTGGTCAAACAACTCAAGGAATTTTGCCCTACAAATGTTATGCCATAATATTTGAAATGACTAATAAAAAAAATTCAGATTTAACTCAATATAAAAATGAAATCATTGATAAAATACCACAAATGTTTACTACAAAATATCCAAATAGATATATTCCATTTTTTGATACAATACTAAAAGAATATATTAATCCTACTTCAGCTTCTGCTATTTTATTTAAAATTAATATACTTCAAATTCTTTATCTAATGCATCTTGAAATAAATAGCCCCTATTTAGAAAATTCTATTACTAATTCAGGTTATCATACTTCTTTAAAAAAAGCTTTGGAGTATGTAAATAATAATTGGAATAAATCATTTTCTATTGATGATATTGCAAAACATTCAAATTTAAGTAAAAACCATTTTATAAAAATATTTACAAAATCAATTGGTAAAACTCCAAATAATTATTTAACAGATTATAGAATTCAAAAAGCAAAAGAACTACTTGCTATGACTAATTTATCCATAATAGAAGTTTCTTTAAAATGTGGTTATGATAACATACCCTATTTCAGTTTTTTATTTAAGAAAAAAACAAGTACTTCTCCAAGTGAGTTTAGAAAAATTCATACATATATATAAATTAGTAAAACTATTATTTAATACTTCCTTAAATAATAGCATTTATGAGTCTTATACAGATAACAAGACTCATAAATGCTATGTTAGAATTACCTTATAAAATTTTTGATTATTCCTAATAAGAAATATCACCTTCTTGAACAACTTCACCTGTGTCAATATCATATATCTTTCCTGTACCTGTACATGATTCTCCTTTAAATGTAAAATCACCATCTAAAAATATTTTATCGCTTTCATACATCTTACCTTTAATTTTAAAAATATCGTTCTCATCGTCTGCATAAATATCTCCCACCATTTTATTTACGCCATCAATCATTGTTCCATTTCCTTCAAAAAATAAATCATCAAATTTAAATTTTCCATCTAAAAATACTTTTCCATCTTCATACATTTTTCCATCAAAATCAAATTTATCTTCATTTTCAATAGCACCTATTATTTTGCCATCTATTAAAAGTTTATTATCATCATAAAATTTACCTTCTCCATTAAGATCTAAAATTTCTCCATTTTTAATTTTATATTTAAAATTACCTTCTGAAACCAAATCTCCTTCTTCATATAATTTTCCATCTAAACTGAACTCATAACTAACATCTTCATATTCATTTAATGGAATATCTCCCTCTATTGTACCATCAATTTCTTCATTTCCATTTTCATCATATATTTTACCTTTAAATGAACCATTAAAAGTATTATTCTCATCTGATTCAAATAAACTATCAATGTCACATTTCAGATCACCATTTGTAACAATATTTCCATCCCCATCTTCAACTACATATTTTCCTTCAAATTCCTCTTTTCCAAAGTTACCATCATATTTTTCATTAGTTTCTTTAGTTGTTAATACACCTTTTCCCAAAAATTCTCCCTGTTTAAAATCACCAGTATATTTATCTCCATTTTTATAAATGTACTCTCCTTGCCCTTCCATTTCACCAAAACCTAGTTTAGTAACTTCACCTATGTATTTATCTCCATTATCAAGTTTAATTGTTTTATGACAACCACTTAAAATAAATACTCCTAGAACCATTAAAATTATTAATTTTAATCTCATTATTTTTATTCCTCCCTATAAATTATTTAATAGGATAAAAAAAACTATATATTTACAAATACAAATTCTATTTATTTTAAGTAGAATTAAAAAACAAAAAAGAATCGGCATTTCCAGAAAAATTCTCTTATAAAATTTTGATCAGGCAAAATCCAAAAATAAACTCTAATTCTCGAGTATGAATTCGCGTGATTTAAGCGAACTTCAGACGAAAAGCATTCGGTATTATTTTTTAGGCTCTCCTTAGCTTAATTTAGATTAAATAAAGATCAAATAAAATTAAGACAGTATATATAATTTATTTATTAAAATTGTAAATTTATTTATATAGTTATTTTTTTATATTACCTATCTATATTATAATACCTATTTATATTATAATATTTTATATAACTATTCAATAAAATCATTTAATTAAGAAAATATTAATATTTATGTTATTTTTTCTCATTATTTTTTTTAGATACTCTACTTTTTTAAAATTTGTTAATAAACCCTAAAAAATAATATCACATTTTCAAAATCGAAGAATCACTAAAATCATGTGATTCATTATTTTAAAATGCAGATTTATTTTTAGAAAATTGTCTTACAAAATTTTGATTATGTCTGAAATCAATTTATTATATATATTTTTTAGTCTAGCAATCTTTAATAATTCCATTGTAAAATTTTTTAATCTTAAATATAATATAGGAGAACCTAAAAAATAATACCAAATTCTTTTCGTCTGAAATTC
>JBDMZA010000257.1:0-3506 GCA_039770155.1 Clostridiales bacterium | reverse complement strand
CAAAATCTTTGTATAAATAAGATAAATCCTGCTTTTCATTAATTATTTGACTTATCTCTAAACTACCATAAAATCTAATAAACGAAAAAAGATTTTTTCACAAATAACATGAAATAGTCAATTCAGATGCATATTTTGTTTTTGAAATCGTTTTAATAAATCTGGATACTTTATTATTCATAAATAGCGATACCTTTAGTGATAAAATTTGTAGAATGCCTATTCCAACACAATTACAAAAAACATATCTTCAATTGTTTTAATGTACAACAAATCAACTTTTTTGATTTTTCATCAATTACAGTTTCAATTGCTTCAGTCTCATTTTTCTTTTTAAATCTATTAAGTTTTGACATTTTCTTTGACAAAAAATGATAGTTAAACCCTTTTATGACTTGTTTTATTTCTCGAAAACATGACTCTAGTTTAAACCTATAACTATACAATTCAATTATTCTACACATATCCAAATCCAATTTTGTAGATACTAAAATTGATTGAAAATTATTATATTCTACAAGAATAAATCTATTTTTTTTATGAACACTCCTCGGGGCAGAGCCCACGAGGTATCAGGTGAGGTATTCCTAATAAGCCTAAAGATTTAAAGGAACACCGCAGAGCAACGGGGAATTGCCCATCCCGAAACTATTAAAATTGTATAGAAAATGAGAAAAAATTAACAAACTATTTTACATCAATTCCAGGAAAATTTAACTTTTCATATTTTTTGCTATTTGATTTTATTGTTTCTAAATTTTGAGATTCAAAAAATACTTTTGATGTAGAGTCTATTTCCACAAGATGGTGTTCTCTGCCTTCGACAGTTGTTCTATCTCTACATAATCCATTTTCTGCTATAACAAATTTCCATTTTCCTTCTTCAGTCTTTTCTAAATCTCCACCAGCACCACATACTTGACATTCAATAGGAAAATGCAAACCATCCCAATGTTTTTCACCGAGAATTAAAGCATTAGAATGACAGTTAGGACACCAGCCCATATTTTCATCTCCAAGCCATTTCCTTTCTTGGGGTTTCGTTTTTATAGCGGTCATAATGTTTTTACCTATTTCGTTCGCTCTCTTTATCATATCATCATGAAGGAGACACTGTTTTGCAACACCTACACGAGTAGCCAAAAACATATCAACTATTTTGAAATCATTTGTAAAACAAGTAGCTTGTATACATTCTAATGCCATTGATTGCCATGATCTCGTAGAACCACCTACAGCAATTAATGCACCAACTCTATCTTTATGTTCAATTGCACCTATAGATTCCAAAAATGCTGACTCATAACTTAGATTTCTGTGCATGAACTTTAAGAAAGTAGCACTAGGCATTAAATCGTATGTTGGTACTGAGAAAATAACAGCATCCTGATCTAACATAACTTCCATAAGTGCTTTTTTATCATCTTTATCATCTAAGACACAGCCTACATTTTTACCTTGAGTCATACCCATAGCACATGCTGTACAACCTGTACAATCTATAATATTATAATCTTTAAGATTGATCATTTTTACTTCGGCACCTTGTGATTGACATTCAAGCAAAGCTTCTTTCAATAATATTTCCGAATTTGAGTTCTTTCTTCCTGCAGTAACACCTAAAATTTTCATATATTTCCTCCTTGATTTTTGCTAACTTAAAAAGTATAAACCCAAGGGTAGACCTTAAGTCAAATATTTTTAAGAGGAATTTTTAAAGTTTTTACATTAGAAGATATATTGTTATCAACGAAAAAACTATAACTAGATATAAATTGGATAAATAAATCACCAGAAATGATATATTTATTAGCAGATATCCAATCAAGAAGCTTTTTTATAGATTGATCTAAAGGTGCATTACTTTTTACATGAAGAAGTGCGTAATTTGACTTTTTAAATATATATTTTTTATTAAACTCTTTTTTTTGTGTTAAAACGATAAATTTTTCTGGCATGTAAATTTGGTGTAATAAATTTTTCTTGGAAATTATGAAGCCAAAATGATACTTTTCTGACCATGTGATTTCGCTTAATATATTATCAAATTCTGTGAATGACTTGATAGAATCTTTTTGTTCAAATGAATTTTGCTCTGTATAAATAGCGTTTACTTCATCTATTTTTTTTAGAAACGGTGTGTCTAACTTTTTTTTTTCTAGTTGTTTAGAAAACTTAATGAGTTCCATTCTTTTCTTGTTTAATAGTTGAATTTCTTTATCAATATGCTTAAGATTTTCTTGAATTAGTGTTTCTGTTTTATCAGTACTATTTAAATGTTTTTTAATATCTTTAATAGAAAAGCCTAATTCTCTCAAATAGAGAATATGTTTAAATGCTTTTATTTGATCACCAGTATAATATCTATAATTATTATGCCCTCTTTTAATTGGAGAGATAATCTTTAAATCTTCATAGTGTAAAATTGTATGTTTACTGACTCTTAGAAATTTTGCCATTTCGCTAATTGTACAATATCTATTTATTTGAGAATCACCCATTTTATTCACCTACCGTCCCCTTATTTAGTAAATAATTTATTTTTGAATTATTAGAAATATATATTATTTTATAAAAAATGTCAATTATAATAGTAGGAATTAGCTAAAAATAAGTTGAAATAACCATGATGTTATCAAATGTAATAAATGAAAGTTTCATTCCTAAACCTATATCTAAATATTCCCTACTTTTATATACTCCATATTTATTCCCTATATAAAGGTAATTGCAAATGTTCTTCTATTTGGAAATATATATTCAAAATAATACATTAATTCTTCTTTATATACTCTATAATTATTTCCATTTTTATTAAGAATATCTATATATTTTTTATACATTTTTATTTTTCAGTCCTTTAAAATTTTAGCTTTATACGTTTTCACCTGTTTATCCCAATCAACAGTTTTATTAAAATTTTAAATGTTTTAATTCGTTCATCACACTATTTTCTATATTTGCTAATATGACACATAATCTTGCGTAAGTCTATAAAACTAAATCACATCGATTTCAATCATAAATTTGGTAAATAATAAACATGATAAACGAACAATATCAACAAAATATATTCATTTTTTCAAACATATACCCCATTAATTCAAAGTCAAAAGAGTGGTCTCAATACATAAGTTTTTATAAAATTACTCAAAACCCCTAAATTTTGCGTAAAAGTATAACCCAACTAAAAAATTCACCTCTAAAAATTTAAATAATGTACCTAAAAAAATTTTACTCAAACCTGATGTATCGCTTGTAAGCTAGCCAGAATGCACTATCAAACTAACCGTTTCAATTAGATATGCTTGTAAAAAAAGCTCGTGTTGAGGATAACAGACAGAACAGGTGCAATAGCTATGTTTAAACATAAGAAAAAGAATCTTTCAAGAGTTGAAAATGTATTAGTTGATGGTGCATATACAGGTGAAAAATTTGAAAAACAAGTAAAATCAATTATTAATACAACAGTAGAAGTAGCCAAGCGTAGTGAATTACATAAATTT
>JBDMZA010000256.1:0-6556 GCA_039770155.1 Clostridiales bacterium | reverse complement strand
TTATTGAACATTTATTTTTTGCTAAAATATTATAGACTTTATTTATCAAATAGTATAAAATGGTGTCAAAATTTAATATATTCTATATTGAAGTAAATAATTACAATTAAATTTATTTTTGTTATTTATTATTTACTTTAATTTGTTAATTAGGTAAATCAATTTGATTTTAATTGGGAAACAGGTTAAAATCCTGTGCGGTACCGCCGCTGTATTAGAAGAGTTACTTTCAATTTAGCCACTGGTTTTACTGGGAAGGCGAAAGTAATGATGAAACTTAAGCCAGAATATCAGCCTATTTAATAAATTTACAATACTCTACGGATATATAGAGGAGTGTTTTTATTTTGCAATTAAAACGAGGTGAATTCTAATGAAAGGTTTAATACATTTATATACAGGTAATGGCAAGGGTAAATCAACATCAGCATTAGGTGCTATGATAAGAGCCTTAGGAAGTGGTATGAATGTTTATTATACTCAATTTCTTAAGAACACTAAATCATCTGAATTAAAATTTTTAGAAGCACCTAACTCTAATATTCATTTTGGATATATGAAAAAAATTAATAAATTCATTTTTAATATGAATGAAGATGAATTCACAGCAACTAAACACTCAATTTCAGATCAATTCACTAAAAACATCGAAGATATATACAAAAATAAATATGATCTGGCTATTTTAGATGAATTAATAAATGTTGTTTCCTTAAAACTCATACCATTAAAAGAAATAATAAGTTTCCTAAGAGATAAACCATCTAATACAGAGATAATTTTAACTGGAAGAAATGCCCCAAAAGAATTGATTGATATCTCAGATTATGTTTCTGAAATCAATGAAATAAAACATCCCTTTAAAAAAGGTATCAGTTCTCGTAAGGGAATTGAGTTTTAATAATGAAATAGAAAAAACAAAGGAGATAAAACATGAAAAAAAACAAAACTATAGCACTTATACTCTCACTGGTAATTTCACTTAGTTTACTTACATCATGTCAAGAAAAATCTACTCAAACAGATAATTTAGATTCTAATAAAACAAAAAAAACAGATTCAATATATCCATTAAAAATCAAGGATTCCAGTGGTTATGAATTAAATATTGAAAGTAAGCCTAAAAACATTGCTTCTCTTACTCTATGTACTGATGAAATAATTCTTTCAATTGCTGATAAAAAAAATATAAAAGCATTATCTACTATTGCAGATGATCCTGGTTTATCATCAGTATCAGAGGAATCTAAAGATATAGATATAAAACTTGATAGTAATTCAGAAAAAATTATTGAAGCTTCACCTGATTTAGTATTTGTTGCAGATTGGTCTGATAAATCATTTATTAAGCAACTAAGAGATGCTAAAATAAATGTCTACATTTATAAAACTCCAAGTAAAATTACTGAAGTTAAGGAGTTAATACAACAATTGGCCTTAATAATTGATGAAAAAGATAAAGGAATAGAATTAATAAGTTGGATGGACACAAAATTAATAACAGTAGATGAAAAATTAAAAACAATAGATGAAAATTCTATGGCAACCGTTTTATCTTTAGATGGAACTTTATCAGCATATGGAAAAGATACCTCATTCGATGAAATTTGTAGTAAAGCAAAAGTGAAAAATTCTGCTGCAGAAGCTGGTATAATTCAATGGCAAGAAATTAATAAAGAGAAGATAATAGATTTAGACCCTGATATAATAATTTTGCCATCATGGTCATATGAGGGATTTGATGCTAAAGAAAATTCTAAAAATTTCAAGAATGATAAAAGCTTACAAAATATTTTAGCAATTAAGAACAATAAGGTATTTACTTTAGAAGATAAATATATATCATCAGTATCACAAAATATTGTTCTTGGTGTTGAAGAAGTTGCAAAAACAGCTTATCCTGATTTGTTTAAGTAAAAAATAATATCGCATTTTAAATCTGAAAATCATTAGAAACATGTGCTTCATTATTTTGAAATGTAGATAGGACAATAGTTAAAACTGTTGTCCTATATATTTTTTAACGGTAAGGAAAATATTAATTATGATCTCATTTAAAAACAATTTATTTAGTAAATCAAGCATAATATTTATTGTATTAATAATTACTCTTTTTATTCTAGTTATTTTAGCAACAACTTTAGGAACAGTAAAAGTTCCATTTCATCAAACTATCTTGATAATACTTAAAAACTTAAAACTCATAGATTCAGAAAATATACCTCAAAATTATGAATCCATAATTTTTTTTGTACGATTGCCAAGAGTTATAACTGCAGTACTTGTAGGAGCTGCTCTATCCGTTTCAGGAGCAGTTATGCAGGGAATTTTCAGAAATCCGATGGCAGATCCCTCTGTTCTTGGTATATCAAGTGGAGCAAGTTTAGGTGCTGTAATTGCAATAGCATTATTTACATCTTCTGCAGGAATTTATACTCTCCCGCTTTTTGCTTCTATTGGAGCATTATTTGTATCAGTCACTATATTTTTACTTTCTTTAAAAAATAGTAAGAATTCAACTACAACACTAATCTTAGCAGGCATATCTATAGGAAGTCTTCTCCATTCAATAACTTCTGTAATTTTAAGTTTTGTCAGTAGCTATCAAGTCAAAGAATTTGTCTTTTGGTCACTTGGAAGTCTTTCTTCTAGGAGATGGGAGCATGTACAACTAACATTTATTCCAATAATATTTTCAATTTTAGCATTAATGTTATTTTCAAAAGACTTAAATGTAATGATTTTAGGTGATGATGAATCATTAGCTTTAGGACTAAAAGCAAATACTACTAGAAAAATCATGTTGTCCCTAACCTCTGTTGCAACTGCAAGTTCTGTGTGTATAACAGGAAATATAAGTTTTGTAGGTTTAATAATTCCACATATATTAAGACATTTAATTGGTCCAGATTATAGAAAATTATTACCTGCAAGTGCATTGTCAGGAGCTATATTTCTAGTTTTATGTGATTTAATTGGAAGACTTGTCTCGAAAAATACTGAAATAGGTGTAGGTATAATTACTTCAATGATTGGATCTCCTTACTTTCTATATCTTTTATATAGTGCTAAAAAGGATGGTATTAGTTTATGATTGATGATAAAGTATTGAAAATAATAAATTTAAGTTTAACTTTAGAAAACAAGCAAATACTAAATGATATAAGTTTTAATGCACATAAAGGAGATTTAATAGGTATTATTGGTCCAAATGGATCTGGTAAGTCTACTTTGTTAAAATGTATAAATGGATTAATAAAAACAAAAAGAAAAATAAAAATCCAAGATAAATTTATTGAAGAATATAAAGCAAATGATTTAGCAAAAAAAATAACCATCATGAATCAAAATACTTTTATTAACTTTCCTTTTAAATCATTAGAAATTGTATTAATGGGAAGATATCCTTATATTGGTAAGTTTAAATCAGAATCTGAATATGACAAAAATATATCCCTGGAAAGCATGACCAAAACAGAAACTATAGCCTTTAAAGATAAGGAAATTAATCATATTTCAGGTGGTGAAAGACAAAGAATTTTATGCTCTAAGACTATCGCCCAAGAAACTGAACTTATTTTATTTGATGAACCTATATCTAACCTTGATCTAAAATATCAAGAAACACTACTTCAACTCTTTAAAAGTTTATCAAAAGATAATAAAACCATAATTGTTGCTATTCATGATATTAAAATAGCTTCAAAATTTTGTTCGAAATTAATTTTATTAAAATCAGGTAAAATACTTTCAAAAGGCACGCCTAAAAAAGTTTTAACAAATGTTAATATTTCTAAAGCATATGATATTAATGCACTTTCTTTTACCAATTCTATAACAAATTGTTTGGATTTTCAAATACTAAACAAAAAACAACCTTTAAAAAAACATAAACTTCACGTTATTTCTGGTGGTAATTCATCGTCTCATATTTTTAAATTACTATATGAAGAAAATTTTGAAGTAACAACAGGTGTATTAAATATTGGCGATTTTGATTTAGAATCCGCTGATTATTACAATTTTGAATCTATTGTTGAATATCCATTCTCCAATATAAGTAATAAAAATTATAAAAAAAATATAAATCTTATAAAAGCTTCAGATATAACAATATTATCTAATATTTCTTTTGGATTTCAAAATATTTTAAATTTAAAAGCATGCTGTTACTCTTGTAAATTAGTAATCATAGAAGATTCTCCTCCAAATATACGAGATTTTACAAAAGGAAAAGCTTTGGAAATGTATTCAACTTTAAATAAAACTGCTACAATAACAGAAAGTAAAAATTTAATTAATATCTTAAATACACTCTTATAATAGTTTATAATTATTTATATAATATTTACATTTATTAAATAATAAACATTTTAATTAAAAATCTTACTGAAAAAACAAATTTATTGATAAGAATTATATAATATATATAGTTCTTTATATTTAAAATTGGAGGTTTAGAAATGGATTTATATAATAATACTTTACAAAATATTATCGGTCCCGATAAAAAAATAATGACATCGACAAAAAACAAACTTGATAACCTAATAAAACCTATTGGAAGTCTTGGCAGATTAGAAGATATTTCTATAAAAGTATCAGGAATAACAGGTAAAATAAAAAATACTATAGATAAAAAATGTATAATAATTATGGCTTCTGATAATGGAATATGTGAAGATGGTGTTAGTTGTTCACCAAAAGAAATAACTTATGAACAAACATTAAATTTCACCAAAGGAATAACTGGTATAAATATTTTGGCAAAACATGCAAGTAGTGACATTAAAATTATTGATATCGGTATAGACTCTGAAATAAATCATCCTGATATTATTGACAAGAAAATAAGAAAAGGAACATCCAACATTTCTAAAGGTCCCGCAATGAGTAGGTTTGAAGCTATAAAAGCCATTGAAACAGGTATAGAGATAGTAACTTCACTTGTTAAAGAAGGTTATAATTTATTAGGAACAGGCGAAATGGGCATAGGTAACACAAGTACAAGTAGTGCAATCACTATGTGTCTTACTCAATGTAGTTCTGATCTAGCAGTGGGAAAAGGTGCTGGATTAACAAATGAAATGTTTGTCCATAAAAAAAATATTATAGATACAGCAATAAAAGTAAATGATCCTAATAGAAATGATCCTATAGATGTATTATCAAAATTAGGAGGTTTTGATATAGCAGGACTTGTAGGTTGCTATCTTGGTGCTGCTGTTAATAGAGTTCCTATTTTAATTGATGGTTTAATTTCTGCTGCCGCAGCCTTAGTAGCATATAATATAAATCCCCTATTGAGAGATTATATGATACCTTCACATAAATCAACAGAACCTTCATATTCACTTATTTTACAAACAATTAAATTAGAACCAATGCTACATTTAAATATGAGACTCGGGGAAGGAACCGGTTGTCCCTTAGCTTTTAATATAATAGAAGCAGCATTAAAAATCACAAATGAAATGGCTTCTTTTCAGAATATTTCTACTGATAATGGATTTCTTATTGATATAGATAAAAATGAATAAAGAATCAAATATAATATTAATAACCGGTGGTGCAAGAAGTGGCAAATCATCTTTTGCTGAAACTTCAGCTAAAGAAAAAAGTAAAAAAGATGTTGTATATATTGCAACATCTCTAGTTACAGACAAGGAAATGGAAGATAGAATAAAAAAGCATAGAAATAATCGTCCTAATGATTGGATAACTATTGAAAATTATAATAACATAGACACTATAATAGATAACTATCATAATAAATCAGTTTTTTTAATTGATTGTATTACTCTTATGGTAAGTAATTTAATTTATGATTTTACAAATAAATTTAATAATATTGACAATTTTGATAAAATAAATGATAAAATATTAGAGTATGTTAATAAAATAATTATTAAATGTAAAAATACGAATTCAACTTTTTTATTTGTTACAAATGAAGTTGGTATGGGTATAGTTCCTGATAATTATATATCAAGAGTATATAGAGACATAGCTGGTAGAACTAATCAATTATTAGCTTCTAATTCGAAAGAAGTTTACCTATGTGTTTCAGGAATACCAATCAAAATTAAATAAGGGATATCAAAAAATAGACTTTAATTCTCGAGTATGAATTAGGGATATCCAAAAAACAAACTCAAATTCTCGAGTATGAATTCGCATGATTTAAGCGAACTTCAGACGAAGAGGATTCGGTATTATTTTTTAAGATTTCATAAATACTATTATCTGGAGGTATAAATATATTTAACATTATAATATTCTTAAAAAGAATCATCTTAGCGATACAATTTTTCACGATAATTCCCATTAGAGTAAAACTTGATGTAAATGATAAGGATTATGGAAAACTAATGGCATACATACCTATAATAGGTTTTTTAATAGGTATAATATTATATATGATAAATTATCTATTTGTTAAAAATTTCACTATTAATATACGTTCCATACTAATTTTTATATTTTATATATTATTAACTGGTGGATTACATTTAGATGGTTTAGCTGATACTTTTGATGGTATCTTTTCGAATAG
>JBDMZA010000255.1:0-2848 GCA_039770155.1 Clostridiales bacterium | reverse complement strand
TTTTATATCATTCCAAAGATTTCATGGGAGATGTGAAGTAGCAACATGGATTTGTAAAATTGCTAAAAATGTATGCTTTAAATATTTCAGGAAAAACCCCATTAATATTAGTTTACATTCAGAAAATTTTAATGAAAAATATATACTTAATATAAAAAAACCGTTTGAAGAAAATATCGAAGATAAAGAAATATCCATATTAATTTTAAATGAAATAAATAAGTTAAAGCCAAAATATAAAAATATTTTGATTTATAGATTATATTTTAATCAAATAAGTTTGTTAATGGGGATAAGAGAAAATTCTGCTAAAGTATTATATTTCAGAGGAAAAAAAATGGTAAAGAAGAGGGTGCATCAAAATTAAAATGCACATTCTTTACCATAGATACAGACCTACCTTTACAATTGCTACGAAATCTTCGTACATCAATAAGCAATTTCAATAAATGATATTTATATTACAAGTTATTTTTGCAAATAATGTTTTTTGTAGTTTATAATAATTATAAAGTGGTTTTATAGTTTTTTTATTTTCTAATAAATTTATTTGATAAATTTATTATTGGTTGTAATTTTTTGAGAAGTAATTTTTTAACATATATAGCTTCCTCTAATTTTAATTTCAATGTAATTAGTCCATATACTATTCCACCAACAAGAATTAAACTACCTACACCTATAAGTTCTTTAATTTTTAAAACTCTTGAAAAATTGGTATTTTCAAAATCTATAGGGATGATATATTTTTGAAAAATGTATAATACTATTGCCATTACTATACCCGCAAAAGTAATTTTTAGTATATATACCATTAAATTAAGTAACTCTATACCATGTATTTTTTTGTCTAAAATAAGTAATAATGCAACAGCATTAAGTGAAGCTGCAACTGAATAAGCTATAGCCATTCCCACTGCTTCTAACTTTGTGTTTTCCAAAAATAAGTAACATAATCCTATATTAATAAAAATTGTTACAAAACCAATTAAAAATGGCGTTACAGTATCATTAATTGCATAAAAAGCTCTTATAGCAATTGCTAAAACTGAATAACCAATCAATGCTATAGTAAAAATTGTCAAAATATTTCCCGTATACTCAATATTAATGCTATTAGACCATTTATATATACAACTTATTATAGCACTTCTCATAACTACAAATGCTATTGCTGCTGGAATATTTAGCATTAATACTACCTTTATTGATTTTAGAACCAAATTTTTATACTCATCTAACTTTCCAAGAGCTGCTTTTTCTGAAAGGGATGGTAGCATAGCATAACCAATTCCCATAGCAAAAATACCATATGGTAATTGCCAAGTATCATTAGCATTTCTATAAGCAGTTAAACTTCCCTCTGATAATTTACTAGTAAAAAATGCAGATATAAAAACATTGAATTGAATAACTGATGATGAAGCCAATGAAGGAATAGCTAATTTTAATACTTTTTTAAATTCAGGATCCTTTAGATACATTTTAAAGGAGTAATTCTTTATAAAAAATTTAAATGCAAATGAAAACTGAAACATAAAATATATAAAAGCACTTATCATTATACCTGTTACTATCCATTTAACTCCAAACTTACTTAGTGTAATTATACTTATAACTGAAGCTATATTATAAATAGATGAACCAAATGCAGCCGCAGCAAATTTTTTGTATGAATACAATACACTATTTGTTAAACCAGCAAGCATTATAAAGCAAACAGATGGAAATAATATACGAGTTAGAGTTACTGTTAATGCTTTTTGTTCTGGTGTAAATTTAGATGCAGCTATATCAATTATTTGAGGTGTAAATATTATACCAAGTATGCTTAAAAATATAATTGTTATAAAGGTTAAATTCATATAAGTACCAATTGCAACCCAACCTTCTTTTTCCTTTTTCTTAGATAAAAATCCAGATAACACTGGTACAATAGCAGCTGATATTGCTCCACCAACTAATAAATTAAACATAAAATCTGTTATCGTAAAAGATAAATAGAATGCATCAGTTTGACTTCTATCTGTTATTACATTTGGAATTAATGCAGTTCTAAAAAAACCTGTTATTTTACTTACTAAAATAGCTAATGTAACAATTGCTGCTGCACCAGCAACTCTATTAGTAGCTTCATTTTTGCTCAAAATTATTCCTCCAAACTTATATATCATGTATCATATATCATATATCAAATAATTTATAATTACCTTTATTTTATTATTTTTGAATTTTTTATTTCCAAGTATTAGAATGATTCTTCAACTATCTCTCTACTTATAAATAAGTTTAGACTCTTATCGTATTTTAGACTGATATTTATTGTTGTACCTTGAAACTATTGATAAACCATGCTTTTAAACAATTAATAGTACGTTCTTATAATCTCTTGTAAATAAAACTTTAACAAAAGATTTATTTTTATCAGTCCAAAACACGATAAGAACTTTTCTCATTTATTCATGCCACCTTTGAATAAATTATTCTAAGTAATTTTAATTGTAAATATATGTTTTTTGCTTAAGATATATATATTTCTTAAAATTAGATAATTATTTTTCTATGTAGTTTATATTAACATCCGAAAACCCTTCTGTAAACAGTTTTCAGCTAATTTTACATATGCGTTTGCCTTGTAAATATTTGAAATAAAGACCTCTGTAACTCCTTGAAAGCAAAGGATTACAGAGGTTTAAATCTTACTCAATGCTATTATGTTTAATTCAGATTATAATTATCTTTTATTTCTAAATATTTTGTTTTAAAATTTCTAAATTACTTTTTAGAGTTTTTGTATTTGGATGACCAGAACCTAATACTTTTTCTATAATTTTTAATGCTTTATCAA
>JBDMZA010000254.1:0-2921 GCA_039770155.1 Clostridiales bacterium | reverse complement strand
TTTTGTTAGATTCGTTTCTTTGTCATATTAAATTTTCTTTAATATTTACATAATTTTCATTTATTAAACACGGCAAATGCATATGGTTTATTAGTTTTATTCTCATGTTAAAATTTAGAAAATACAATTAAATTTGAAGATTATATTTTTTTGGACAACAAGTTTATTTTACTGCAAATTCCAATATTAACTATTTTTATACAATAAAATTCTCATATACGTTTGCCTTGCTATTTAGGTAATACTTGGTATAAATGTCGATTTTCAGAAGATGATAGTTGTAGAATAAAATAACTTAAATATGATATTATTAAATATATTACCATATTTATTAAATTATATATATAAAGGAGAACTAACAATATGAAAAAAGTATTAGGTATTTGTTTTTTGATGTGTTTTTTGTTTAATATTTCAGCAACTGTATTTGCTGATGATGAGGCAGAATTTTCAGCAATGTATGGTGCTGAAACAGGAACTGATCATTGGGGTCCGTTAGACTTACTTAGTGCAGACAAATATGAAGATGTTAGAATGTTTAAAGAAGGATTTGAATCATTAGGTGGTTGGACAAATCTACATACAACATATTTTGGTCAAAAAAATGATATAAAAGGTTCTTGGGAAATGAGCGATGGTAATTGGAATGAAACCGATATATTATATTGGAGTGGTCATGGTTTATCTGATGGTACATTATCATATTATGATGAATATGATTATGTTAATTATGATGTTTCTACTTTTAAGGGATATGATACAGTTGGTGATGATATTGTATCGTGGAATAGTACAAATGGTTATAAAACAAATTCAAGTTGGAATTATGATATGGAATGGGCTATTTTTGCCGCATGTAACCAGTTTACAACTGCAAATATGTGCAGAGCTTGGGCAAGAACATTATGTGGATATCCTAATAGAGCACACTCTGTATGGGGTTACTCAGCGAATGTGAATAGTTATTCAGATGAAGTAGATGGTTTGGCTCCAACAGGACCAGTAGATACGAGGATAGTTCAAGATTTTATTAAATATGCAAGAGACGGAAGTTCTGTTAAATGGTCATGGATACAAGCTAATAGGGATAATTATCAACGAGATTGGGCTGGGGTTTCTCATTTTCAAAATAGATATGATAGATTATGGGGTTGTGGTACAACATATGCTTCAACATCAGTTACATCGATTCCAGATATATTTCTTTATGATGAAGATCTAAGTGATCCTGAATATGATAATGGCTATTGGGTTAATCCTGCAAATGTATCTTTTCAAAATGATAATTTTAATATTACAAATTTAACATTAGAAAATCTTTTTTCACTATTAAATATTTCTAACAAAAATATTAAACAAAAATTTAATCAAACAATTGAAAAAAATAATAAAATTTTCTATGTTTCAGCAAATATAATAGGAGAAGAAATAGAAGAAATAGAAGAAATAGCTGTAAAAAGAAATGTGAATTATGATGAAACGATTGAAAAAGTATTTGGTAAAAGTAAAAATAAAATAAGTAGTTCAATTGAAAAAAATAAAGATCATAATATAAAAACATATGAATCTGGGAACAAAAGACTTTCCGTTTCCGAAGATGGAACATTAGAAATTAACGAACATGAATTAGTAGATGAAAATAAAGATACTTTTTATACTGGTGAAGTAGCTTTAGAATATGCTGAAAATAGATTAAAAGAATATAATTTATTTGAAGAAGATTCTCAAATAGTTTTGCAATCAACAATAAATAAACAAAAATTAAATATAAATGAAGAAGATAATATAAAAATTGATGAAGAAAAATATTCAATAGCATATACAATTTCTGTAAGTAATAAAATGAATGGGTTGCCAGTGTCTGTTAATAATGGGAATGTAATTGATATTGTAATAGATTCAAACGGAACAAGTTCAATAAAAAAGAAATGGGCTTCTAATATTATAGATAAAGGAAAAAAGAAAAAAATTATTTCTAAATTTGATATAATTGATGTTTTAAAAAATAATATTAATAAATTTGAGAATAATTTAACAATAACTAATATAGTTCTTGTATATTCTGAGGAAAAATTAAATGAATCAAGTGCTTTCGATTGTAAATTTATACCAGTTTGGGAATTATGGACTGATAATGATTCAATAATTAAATTAAATGCATATACAGGTGAATTAATTGAATAAAAATATTGATGAAATTGTGATAACAATATGACATAACATCACTGTGTTTACGCCAATATAAAATTCAAAAATATTAAAATAATATTTTTGAATTTTATTCTTACTGCCTGTTATGTAACAAACTAGAATTATTAAAAAAGACTAAATTAATTTATAACAACATACTAAAAATGAGCACTTCAAAGTTTTTTTGATATACCTAAAAATTAATTAAAGTTATATATTATTAGTATCAATATATAACTTTGTGGGGAAAATCTTGTACAAATACTCGATATTATTAAGGTACTTTGAAAAGTTTTGTATATTTATCGAGGGAAAAAATAAATTTTTGAATAATTTGAAAATTTTTGAGTTAAGTAAAAAAATATTTTACGAGTTTTCGAGAATATTATTAATTGAAAGAAGTGATTCAAAATTAGATTTCATAAGAAATTTTATTTTATATTATGTATATTATTATTATGTAGTACTTCATGCGTTAAGAATGAAAGTATTAAAAGTAATGTAAATGATAATGAAACTGTTAATCAAAAAATTACTATTAAAAATGTAATAGCTACACCAGGTGTTTCTATTGTTTTAAAATCTGATGGAAGTGTACAAACTTTTAGTGAAAGTAAAGAATATGATGTTCCAAAAAATTTAGATAATGTAAAACAAGTAGTTGCTGGAGTAGGTTTTATAGTTGCTTTAAAAAATAATGGAACTATTGTAGGTTGGGGTCCTGCATTGCC
>JBDMZA010000253.1:0-4444 GCA_039770155.1 Clostridiales bacterium | reverse complement strand
ATGGGTAAAAATGAATTATAAGAATTAAAAATTATCTTTTATAAGGGAGTTTAATGAACATGAGCGAAAGACCTGAAAAACTGTTTGGTGCATTATTAACAATGATTATTCAATCATCAAAAATACATGCCTCAGAGCTCTCAAGAAAGTTAGGAGTCAAGGAATGTACTGTTAATAAATGGATGAGAAGTGTCCATTTACCAAGAAATAAAATGTTATTGACACAATTAGATAGTGAAAAAAATATTCAGGAAATAACAATAAAACCTTTAACTGAAATAATTAAGGTAATAATTGAACTAATTAATGAAACAAGTGATATAGAAATTGAAAAAAATGTTATTAACACTATCAAGGCAGTTTATGATGGTATAAGAGACAAAAGATTTTCAGATACATTTAAATCTGAAATATTAAAACTTAATAATTTAAATGAAATTGTTGATAAATCATTAAAAAAAGCTTATCGCGATAATATAAGTTTTAAGAGACCTATTTTAGACGATAATATTCTAAATAAATACAATAAAACATCTATTGAAAAAAACAATTTAACACCAATGGATGATTCAATTAGAGAAATTTTATACAATCAATCTCTTAAAAACATTGAATCTAAATTATATGAAATTTCAAATAGTATACTACCTTATGTTACCTATGAAAATCATGAAGCTTTTGATGACCTTGATAATGATGTTAAATCAGAATACACTAAGGAAAATTATTTAATAAATACTATTAAAGAAATTCAAAATTCTTCTTACTGGCACTCTGTTATAATCGGAGAAGGTGGCATGGGTAAAACAACTATGCTCTTAAAATTATGGAATACAATGTTAAAAAATTTTAGCAATGAATCAATACCTATATATATAGAGTTAAATAAATATAATATCCCAGATTACAAAAAAAACTTTATAATAAGAACAATCTTCGAGGATTATATGTTAAAACCAAGACCCACAGGTGAAGATGAAAATAAATTATTTGAGTTTTTAAGATCACCTAGATTATATAATGATGGGAGTATTAAACCTCAAATCATACTATTACTAGACGGTTACAATGAAATTACACGAGATAAGAGAAAATTTATATTAGAGTTACAAAAAATAAAAAGTCAACTTCATGGAATACAAATAATTATCTCTTCTCGTTATGATTTAAGAGAAAATTTAAGTTGGAATAAATTCAATAGACTTAATTTGCAAAATTTAACAGAAAATCAAATCAGAGATTATCTTGAAGAAAAATGTAACTACACAGGCTTAAATGAAAGACTATTAAAAATACTCAGTAATCCCATGATGTTATCAATTTTTGCATTTTCATGTAATTTAATTGAACCACACAAAAACAATCCTTATTTTAACTGGAAAAACGATGTAGAATCTCCTGGTGAAATTTTATGGGATTACATCGAAGCACAACACTCTAATCTAATTGCTAAGAGTCCTGAAAACAATGAACTTTTATACTATTATAATTTTATTCTAAAGCAAATTCTCCCCAATATAGGTTATTACATGGAGGAAAATAAAACCTTTAATTTACCTGAAAATGAATTTGAAGACATTATTATTAATACTTTTAAAAGTATTAATAGCAAAGATTTTTTCAATGTTTTTAAAAAGTACAGACACTGTAGAACTCTTTTAATGGCAAGTTTAGAAGACAAATTTAAATCTTATGAAGAAATAAACAAAATTCTAATAAATGAATTAGGACTTATAAAAATAGATGAAAATAAGTATAGATTTTCTCATTCACATTTTAAAGACTTCTTTACATCTTTACATATTTTAAATAATATCCATTTTAATTTGGCAAAAAATACTATTTCACCTCTTTTTAAAAAACAATTGTCTAAAGAAGTGTTAAAATTTATAGGTGAAATCGAAGGATTACATTACAATAATTTTGAAAGCGACTTAGCTCCTTGTAAAATAAAGAAGGTTTTCAATCTCTTGAAGTACGATTTTAATGATAATGGATATGCTTTGTGGAATATAATTGAAATATTAAAATTTTCAAGAAATAATTACTTAGCAGGTATAGATTTTTCTAATTTAAATCTTGATAATGTAAGTCTTCATAAAATTGTATTTAGTGATTTAGTGAAAAATAAGTTTTCAAAATTTAATAATACTAATCTAAGAGATACTAATATAATATATCAAGGACATTCAAACTATATATCAAGTTTAATATATTTTGATGGTAAAATTGTTTCAGGTTCTTGGGATAATACGATTAAAATTTGGGATAGTAAAACTTATCATTTAATTAATACTTTAAAAGATCATACTGACCTTGTAACAAATGTAATATTTGCAGAAGAAAAAATAATATCAGCTTCATGGGATGGAACAATAATTGTTTGGGATAAAGACACTTATAATTGTCTCTATAAAACAACAGATAAAATATCTCCAATTTATTCCCTTAAGTATGGTGATGGTAAAATTTTTTCAGGTTCTAAAGATAATGTAATAAGAATTTGGGATATTGACTCTCTTGATTTTTTAGGAGAATTAAGAGGTCATACAAAAGCTATTTCTTCTCTTGCTTTTGGAGAAGGCAAATTATTTTCAGGTTCTTATGATACTACTATTAGAATTTGGGATATCAAAAATCTTGTATGTACTAAAATCCTTAAGGGACATATAAACGCCGTATCTTGTCTCTTGTATGATATAGGAAAAATATTTAGTGGTTCTTCAGATAAATCAATAAAAATATGGGACACAAAAACATTTAAATGTGAAAAAACATTAATTGGTCATTCGGACACAGTTTATTGTTTAATATACACAAAAAATAAGTTGTTTTCTGGTTCTGCTGATAAGACAATAAAGGTATGGAATATTGATAATGGTGAAATTATGCGATCTTTAAATATTCATACATCTTCAATATATTGTCTTATATATGCTTCTGGAAAACTAATTTCTGGTTCTGGTGATAGTACAATAAATATATGGGAATTTAATACATACGAACTTAAAAAAACTATTGAAGGTGATTCAGATTTTGTCTCTTGTGTATTTTTTTCAACCAAGAATCTACTGTCTTCATCTGGAAATAAAGTAATAAAAATATGGAATAAAAATTCAAAAGGTAATTATGTTGATATAAAAACTTTAGAAGGTCACAATGCCTCTGTTGAAGTTGTTATTTCTTCTGAAGACAAAATAATATCTGGTTCTATGGATGGTGATATTAGAATTTGGGATTCTATCAATTTCAAATGCGTAAAAAGATTAGAAGGTCATTTATTTCCTGTTACAACATTAGATTATTTTGATGGTAAGATTATATCTGGTTCTTGGGATAATACGATTAAAATTTGGGATATTGAATCTGGAAATTGTTTGTACACTATAACCGGTCATTCTGCATCTGTTGAAAGTGTATTCTATTCAAATAATATGATTTTCTCAGGCTCAGGAGACAGAAAATTGAAAGTGTGGGATTTTAAAACCTATGATCTGATAAAAACATTTAAAGGACATCATTCTTCAGTATCATGTATATTAGTTAAAGATAATAAAGTTATATCAGGTTCTTGGGATAATAATATTAAAATTTGGGATTTTATTTCAGGTAAATGCATTCATACTATAGAAGCACATAATTCATCAATCTTCTGTTTAACGCTAACAGATACTGCTATTATTTCAGGTTCTCTAGATTCTACTGTTAAAGTATGGGACATTCATACATATGAACATATTGTAACATTGAATGGACATTCTTCTGGAATCAATAGTGTTGCAAACAAAAATAATGTGCTTGTATCAGGTGATTTAGATAATACAATAAAAGTCTGGGATTTAGATACATACAAATGTATAGATACTTTTATTAATGTAAAACAACTTTTTATCGATGGTTGCGAATTTAAAAATCTTAAAACAAAACTAAACAATTACTGTAGAGATGTACTAACAATAAATAATGCACTTTTATAGTAATTTATATAATTAAAAAGCATAAAAAATTCTTAATAAACAAAATTCTAGTATTAATTATAATAGCATAATCGACTGCATGTGATTAATTATGCTATTATAATTAATTTTATGTTAAATTTATTTATTTTATATTAAATTTTGATAATTTTCATCATGAAATGTATTTTTTATGATATTTTATATAAGGATAGCCTAAAAAATAATACTAAATTCTTTTCATCTGAAGTTTTCTTAAATCGTACGAATTCATACTCTAAGAATTAGAGTTTATTTTTCAGGGTTTTCTAATCAGGAATAATGATCATTTTCTATTAAAGAAATCATAATCATACTATTTTATATAATTCTCCTAACTAAATTTGTTGATGAAACCTCTTAAAATTAATAGTCTTAAATTTCACAGACTAATATAAAAATAAATTTCTTGCTTTGAAAAGGATAAAACAATGGTTACAAGTTTATTT
>JBDMZA010000252.1:0-5248 GCA_039770155.1 Clostridiales bacterium | reverse complement strand
ATATAAATTGAATGTATAGAAAGTTTACAAAACTGAACATAAAAAGAGAAGAAGAATGAGTAAAGCAGCATTTGAACTATTAACAAGTAAAAGATATGTTTGAATATAAAATACTATCCGCTACATAGGTTATATTTGAGTCTGATGGACGTTTTCCTGAATCAGTGCAAAAAATATTCAATAGGTTTCTTATGGAATGGCTTTCTTTTTCAGAATATAGATATGCTTAATTACCAGATATCGAAGTATATCCAGTTAGTAATCAAAAATTGAAAGGTGGGCATTCAGAAGTTTGGATTGCGGTAAAAAAAGAAAGTTAAATATTTTATAAATATAATTAATTATAGTATTACTGTGGAATGAATTTTGTACCAGTTATTTTATTATTTTTATTAATGTGTTGTATAAGTTTTTCTTTTGCTATGTGTAGATTAAAAAAAGAAACTTCATATTAAATAAAATATATTGCTATTTAGATAAGTGAAAATAGTAAAATGTACAAAAAATTTTTAGAATGTATAGGTTTTTAGATTAGTAAAAGCTGTAATTTTGAATTTCAATAGTTCAATTAGAAAATATAGTTTTAATTCATTTTTCTATTTTTTGGTAGTCACAAATATTTTATTTAAACTAAATATTAATAAGAAGTACATAAGTAAAGTTAATTGCTCTATTTATTTTTTATATGAATATTATTTATTGTTCTTTTTAATAAATAAATAAAAATTATGAATAAACAGATTTCATGGTAATTCAATAAATCAATATGAAATTTAATATAAAAGAAGGAATACAGAAAAAAATAAAAAGATTGTATTATTATTTTTTCTTTTTTCCTTATCATTTAATGTTAATTCATTTTCATTCATCAAGTTTGTACCCGCTTTTCTCCCATGCTTTTTTCATAGTCAAATTTGTTTTTAAATATTCATCTACATATTTTTTTTCAACAATATTAAATGGGCATGAAAAATTTACACATTTAGAACAAACATGGTTATACATCATATAAATTGCGCTGATTTCTGAAATAATAGTAAGTACTAAAATACCTATCGTTGTAATAACGGCTAAATTGCTATAAGTATCAACATTATTAACTAAAAAATATATATCATAGGTAAAAATTATTCCAGGCATTATTATGATCATTGTAATAACAAGAAGTTTCATAAGTAATTTTTCCAATTTATTCATAGGCAAAGGATTATATTTCCAAATTTTAAATAAACCGTGATTTGCTGGGCAATGAAGAACAGAACCTTTTTGGTCATAGTATGGACAATGACTGCATAGAAATTTTATTTCAAAAACACCTAATACAATAGGAAAGAATAATACATATCCTATTAATGGAAGCCAGGTTTTACTCACTAAACCCAAAATAATTAATCCTATTATGTGACTTACCATTATTGGTAATGATATTATATAAAATTGAGTTAAATGGTTAGCATTCCATTTACAATTTAACTTATTATGATTCTTACAATTTTCACAATCTGAATCTTTGTCCCAGGTACAAACTTTTATTTTTTTATCCAATTACTTCTCCCCTTTCAAAAAACATAATTAGTTTGAATTTTATATGTAATTATATTTTTTATCTTCAATTCAGAAAAAATTCCAAAAACTATAATTCCATATTTATCAATTCTTTTTTCCTATGTAGTAATAATTTACCTAATTACTACAAGCAAAACTTTTATTAACTCAACTTCAAATATCAATACGAAAGTGAATATACTTAAATTCAAATATACTATTATAATACCAACACTAATTATTATTGTTGATATTATATTTACAGCCTTTCCTACTTTTTGGAATCCATTCAAATAACATGTAATTCCATGCATACTGATATTCACTTTCATCTACTTCAAAAACACCAACAACATAATTGCCAGAATCTAAATGATAAAAACCTATTTCTCCCTCAGTATTTACTAATTTATCTACTTCAAGACAAACACTTATCCGAAGTTTTTCATCTTCAGTAAAATCAGATTGATCATGATATATTACAACCCAATTAGAAATATCTTTAATAAGACTCCTCTCATTAGCCCATAAATATAATTTTTTAAATAATTTCTCAAATAATTGCAACACTTCTTTTTGAGGATTTTAAACCAATCAACCCATCAAACTAATAAAAACCAATGGAAAAGTTAGTATACCAAATATAGGGAGATGTTTATTTTTCATAAATTATTTGCAATAGGACTGACAATTATAAAGTTTTTAAATTTTTCAACATACCAATAAGGCTAAATAATACTAGCATACTAAGTATAAGCCATAACCCTAACAATGGTTCTAGCGTAGATGTTTTTTGATATGTAATAAGACTTACAACTAAAAGTACTAAACTATAAGAAAAAGCTTTTACTAAAACTATTACACTTGATATATAACCCCATTTGTGTTTTTTCAGAAGAAGAATTCCCGAAATAAATAGGGGTGGTACTAACAAAGTTAAATCGATGGCAAAAACGATCGCAGTTATATGACCTGTTGTTTGAACTTGAGGAGGTATAGTTCCAGATAATATTGCTCGTAAAGACATAGTAATCCATAATAAAGATATTATTCCACCCAGAAGAAACATACATGTGACAACAAATTTAATAGGAACAGTATCTTTAAATAATAATCGTATTTTTTCTGCATTAGTATTATACAAACCAAAAATCAATGTCCAAATTGAACATGCTACAATTAAAACATAGAATAAAAACATAGAATTAAAAGCTGCTCCAAAAAGATAGAATACATAGTTATATAACATATACCACACACATCCAAGCCAAATCAACCTAAATGCATGACTCCCTTTATTATTTTTAATTAAACTAATTAAAAATACAGGTACCATTAAAAACAAAGTAACTAAATCATTTCCAAACCAAACAATTTTAATGAAATCATTATCATTATATATGTTCAAATTAAGTATTGGTACTAGTGATGATACAACTGCAAAAATCAATATTAAATAACTAAATACATTTTCTTTTTTCATAATAATCCTCTCACATATTTGTTATTACAATTGTTGTGTTGCAAATAATTTATTTATGAATTCAACTTCAAAAAAACAGATTTATTAGAATTAAACTGTCCCTTTCAAATCATATTCATTGATTCACCCATCTCATTATTGTTGTATGATCAATTTCTACATTTCTTTTTTCCATAATTCCTTCTAAATTCCTATAGCTAAGTGAATATTTCAAATACCATCTTACACAAGTTATTATTATTTCACTAATTGCATTATTAATATAAATCACTCTCCATGTATAATAAGTATTTTTTCAACTATAAATGGATTATATCATAATCAAACTAAAATTTTAAAAAGGTTTAAAAATATTATATTGTTATAAATATTGAATACACAAAGAAGACCTTAAATCGAATAATGTTTAAAACTCATCATACTTTATAAAAGATTATAGTTTAGAAAATATAAAAATAAAAGATGAAGCACCAAGATTATTGTATATTAGAAAGATGGATAATGGAGAATTAAAAATATAAAAGAACTATATTTTTAGCCATTACTTATTTTATAAAAATTCAATTTTGCTAGAACGAATATTATATTTAGCACCTAATAACAAAATTTCATTATTTTCTTCTAATTTGTTTATAATAGAAATATTTTTTTTTATTTTTTTAACAGAATTTAAAATATTTTCATTTTCACATAAATCATATTTATCATTTGCTGATAAATCTTGAGAATTTAAATTTTCACAAGAAGGTTTTATTAAATTAATAATTGAGTTTATATTTGTAGTTATATTTTTATTATCATCTACTGCTGCTATTACTGCACCACAATGCATATGTCCTAATACAATCACAATTGGAGTTTTTAAAACTTGTATACCAAATTCAATACTTCCTAATGTTACATTGTCAACAACATTACCAGCATTTCTTATAACAAAAAGGTCGCCAAGACCTTGGTCAAATATAATTTCAGGTGGAACTCTTGAGTCAGAACAAGATAAAATAGTTGCGATTGGTTTTTGACCATTTTTACATAGATTAACTTTATTTGCTATAGAAAAATTTTTGTTTTTTAGAGTGTTATTTATGAATCTATTATTTCCTTCTATTAGTATATTTTTAGCTTCATTAGGGGTTAGATTATTTGTTAAATTGTTTGAATTCATTATTTGTCCTTTCTTCATTTTTATATTTAAAGTTTTATAAATTATAAATTATTGTAAGTATATATTAATCTAAATAGATTTGTCTAGGTTGTTTTTTTTAGTGAAATAAATAGGAAATTAAGCTAAAAAATATTTTTTTACTAGGGTGTGTTTGAAAAATCAAAAGCTAATTATTTCATAGAAATACATACACATGCGATATAAATAAATCCCAAAAACGAAGATTTAGATGTAGATTTGTCATATCTTGTGGCAATTCAACGATAATTTTTTAATTTTTGAAAGAAACATTCTACAAGATGTCTTTCTTTATAAAGGTTCCAATCACATTTTCTTTGAACTGTTCGATTTGTTTTTGGAGGTATTGTTAGTTCTCCACCATTTTCATATATATAATCTATAATTTTATCTGAGTCATATTTCTTATCAGCTAAAATATCGTTTACTTCTATATTAACATATGACAAAATATCAATTCCATATATGCTGTTAGATTTTTGACCTTCTGTTATTTTTGTATATATTGGACAACCTATTTCATCTACAATCACATGAATCTTTGTGCTCAAACCTTCTCGACTTCTACCTATTTCTGCTTTTTCAGCCCTTTTTTTAAGCCAGCTGAAGCTTGATGGGCTCGTACTATTGTACTATCTATACTTAGTCAAGTGACAGTACTCTGAATATATTATCTATTATTGAAGAAGAGAAAAAACATCAGGATTATGTTACTGAATTAAAAAAAGAGAATATTACAAATAATGTAAATTCTACATTATTAAACCTGAATTATTCATAAGAAAATAAATTTAATAAAAAAGTTTTTTTCTTATGAATTTTAATTTGAAAATTATGAAATTAATATAAATCACAAATATATTACATTATTTTCTTCAATTTCCAAACTTTAATTAAAAATTTTCAACCTGCGTAAATACTTGTACCATTATATGTAAATTCACCACTTTACATTATAGTTTAATAAAAGTATAATATTGTAAACAAAATTTCAGCAAAGGAGACTGAATGATATGAGTTCAAAATTTAAAATAAGT
>JBDMZA010000251.1:0-7271 GCA_039770155.1 Clostridiales bacterium | reverse complement strand
TAAGGCAGAATCAAAAAATAAACTAGTCAACTTTTTTGAAAATTCATTAAACCATCGATATTTTCAGAAAAAAATTGTTTTATAAAATTTTTGAAAAAAGTTGTTTGAGGAATTTTTGATTATGCTTCATCCTTA
Source organism: Clostridiales bacterium (assembly GCA_039770155.1). Taxonomy (GTDB): domain Bacteria; phylum Bacillota; class Clostridia; order Acetivibrionales; family JBDMZA01; genus JBDMZA01. Next base: position 7,136 of record JBDMZA010000251.1, on the reverse strand, counting down.
AAAACAAGAAAATAATAAAATATAGATTTTCTTGAAAATGGGGGTAGTAAAATGGTAGTTGATACTAACTTGACAGTTGCATATAAGTGTCCTATTTGTGGAAGTTATGAGTTTTTTCAACTTTTTGTTTTTGATTTTTTAAATAAAGATGAAATTAGCTTAAAATGTAAATGTAAATGCTCTAGAATAAAAATATTAAATAAATTTGGTTTATTTTACTTTAATATACCATGTATTGCTTGTGAAAATAATCATATCTATAAATATTCCATTAAAGACTTGTTGTCTAAAAGAGAAATAGTTATAAAATGTAAAGATAGAAATATTGATTTATCTGTTATTGGTAGAGACAGTTTGGTAAGAAAAAAAGTTGATATGTTAGAAAAAGAATTGGATGAATTAATTGATTTGTTCGGATATGATAATTACTTTTCAAATACTCAAATAATGTTTGAGACTTTAAATATCATTCATGACATTGCTGAAAAAGAAGAAATTTATTGTAAATGTGAGAAACCTGACATAGATATTACATTATTATCTGACAAAATAAATGTAAAATGTTTTAGTTGTTATAATTATAAGATTATATATGCTTCATCAAATGAAGAACTTAAATATACAAAGAATTTAAAACTTATAAAACTTGATTTGCTAAAAATTAACATAATAGATTGAAAAAATCAAGAAAAAAAAAATAAACTTATTAAAAAATATATTTAAAATAACTTTTAATATATTTTTTTTTAAGTTATGAAATAAAATTTATGATGAAAATATAGTAAAATAATGTGTTAATATGTCTAAAAAAATCGAAAAATAGCATAAAAAACTAAGCAAATATTAAAAAAAATCAACAATATTCAAAATGTCTATATATTACATAACAAATTATTGACAAGGATTAGCTTTAATGCTATAATTCATGTGTATCGTAGTTCTTGAGATAGTAGACGTAAGTCCTTCCAAATAAAAAAATCAACTAATTAAAAATAAAGTGAAGGTTGCTCTTATTATCTGAATTGTATTCCCAATTAATTAAATTTTAAAAGAAAATATTGACAGGTGGTGGATTATGGAGGATATTAGTGCCGAAAATAAAACGTTAGATAATGAAAAGTCTCTTGAGAAGAAAACATTAGAAAATTTAAGGGAAATAGCTAGAAATATGGGCATGAAAAGTGTCACAAAATATAAGAAAGATGATCTTATAAAAAGAATCATGGAACTTAGTTTAGTTGTTGAAAGTGCTCTTAAAATTTCTGAAATTACTGAACCGGAAAAATCTAAACAGGAAATTGAAAAACCTATTAGTAAAGTAATAGAAATTCCAAAAATCGTGGATCAAAAAATAGATTCTGATATTAAAAAAGATAAAGTTGAAGAAAATAAAATACCTGTTACTAAAGATTTGAAGCGAGAATTTACAAAGACAAGTAATAATACTTCCAAAGAAGAGAATTTTAAAAAAGTGAAAAAAGAACCAGATAATCAAGGTTTAAATGGAAAAAGTACAATTAGGGAAGACAAGGGAAGCAATCAGAAATATGATAAGAGAGAATTTAAGGAACATAATTCAGAAAAGAATGAGAACAAAAAAGAGTGGCAAAATCATCATAATAATGGTCTGGAAAAGATTGAAAGCGATGATCCGGTTGAGGGTGTGCTTGAGGTATTACCAGATGGATATGGATTTTTAAGAAGTGATAATTACCTTTCAGGTCCAAAAGATGTTTATGTTTCTCCTTCACAAATCAGACGATTTAATTTGAAAACAGGTGATAAAATAAAAGGAAAAGGAAGAATACCAAAAGAAGGTGAAAAATTTCAAGCATTGCTTTATGTACAAATAGTAAATGGAGAACCTCCAGAAGCAGCGGCAAGAAGAAAACCTTTTGAGTATCTAACTCCTATATTTCCAGAAAATAAACTTACTCTTGAAACATCACCAAGAGAATTGTCTACAAGATTAATTGATTTAATTGCACCAATAGGCAAAGGACAAAGGGGAATGGTTGTATCACCTCCAAAAGCAGGTAAAACAATCTTACTTAAAAAAATAGCAAACAGTATTTCTAATAATTATCCTGAAATTGATTTGATTGTTTTACTTATAGATGAAAGACCAGAAGAAGTAACAGATATGCAAAGATCAATTAAAGGTGAAGTCATTTACTCTACATTCGATGAAGTACCAGAACATCATATAAAAGTAGCTGAAATGGTCTTGGAAAGAGCTCAAAGACTTGTTGAACAAAAAAAGGATGTTGTAATTCTTTTAGACAGTATTACAAGATTAGCAAGAGCTTATAACTTGACAATACCACCAACAGGAAGAACTTTGTCAGGAGGATTAGATCCTGGTGCTCTTCATAAACCAAAAAGATTTTTTGGAGCAGCAAGAAATATAGAATTTGGTGGAAGTTTAACAATTATGGCTACTGCATTAATTGAAACAGGTAGTAGAATGGATGATGTGATTTTTGAAGAATTTAAAGGAACAGGAAATATGGAAGTTCATCTGGACAGAAAATTATCTGAAAAGAGAATATTCCCTGCAATTGATATAAACAGATCAAGTACAAGAAGAGAAGAATTACTCTTATCTCAAAAAGAACTTGAAAGCATTTGGGCAGTTAGAAAAGCTATGAGCAATATGGGAACTGCCGAAGTAACTGAGATGATTATTAACAAATTGATGCAAACAAAAGATAACAATGAGTTTGTAAATAGTATTAATATATCCTTTTCAGAAAAATAACTTCAATAATTACTTATATTAAAAGTATATCAAAAAATTTTTCATTTTATTTTTGATTTCGTTAAAGTTAATTGAAATATTTAATACTATAAGTTTCATAAAGTATTCGTGGGAAACTACTTTAGGATAACTAAAGAAATTTATCTTATTTTTAGATATCTATCATTATTTTCTATAAATAGTTTTTTAATACTAAAAGTTTATAATAATTTATACTTGATAGAGTAGTCTATTTATGGTAGAATTGGTTTTGTTTCTATATAAGAAGATTTTTAATATTATTTTATTTTTAAATCTCCATAAATAGTTATAACTTAGTATTTTAAGTTACAGAATCAAAAAATAAAGAAATTGACTTTTTTTTTGAAATTCGTTTAATCATCGATATTTTCATAAAAAAAGATGTTTTATTAAGTTTTAATAAATTAGGAAAATAAAAAATAATATCTTATTTTTCTTGTCTGAAGTTTGCTTAAATTGTTTGAATTCATACTCAAGAATTAGAGTTTATTTTTTTGATATCCCTTAGGAGAGCATAAAAAATAATACTGAATTCTTTTCGTCTGAAGATTACTTAGATCATGTGAATTCATACTCGGGAATTAGAGTTTGTTTTTTTGATATCCCTTATTATTATATGAAATTTAGATAGTAAGTTAAAGCGTAATTTTATAATACATATAAAAAGTTATTGAAAGAAGGTGATTACTATGAAAGAAAAAATTCATCCTAAATATATGGAAGCTAATGTAAAATGTGCTTGTGGAGAAACATTTGAAACAGGTTCAACAAAAAAGAGTTTACGTGTGGAAATTTGTTCGAAATGTCATCCTTTTTATACAGGTAAACAAAAACTAATAGATACTGGTGGAAGAGTTGAGAAATTTAAGAAAAAATTTGGTTTGGGACAAGAGTAGTTTTTTTGTGAGTTGATAAAAATATATGAAAGTGTTAAACTAGGGCTGAGGATGTATCAGCCTTATATTTTTAATAAGTTTTCCATTTATATATTGGAGGGGTAATATGAAAAAAACAAATATTGGGGGACAGGCTTTAATAGAAGGTTTAATGATGATTGGACCCGAAAATGCTGCAATCGCATTGAGAAAAGCGGATGGAGAAATTTTAGTTGAAAAAAGACCTTTACCCAAAAAATTATTTATAACCAAAATACCAATTATAAGAGGGGCAATAAATTTTTTCAGGCAAATGGTTTTAGGAATGAAAGCATTGATGTTTTCTGCACAATTTCTAGAAATTGAAGAAGAAGAAGAGGAAGATGATAAACCTTCGAAATTTGATAATTTCTTGAAAATGATACTTGGTGAAAAAAGATTTAATAAACTTAATGAAAAATTTGAGGGAAATAAAATTCCTGATTTTATGATATATATATCTGTCGTGATTTCTATTCTATTTAGTGTAGTATTGTTTTTTTGGGTTCCAAATTTAATAGCTGAATTAGTAGGATTTGATAAATCAAAGTCAGGTAACATTTATTATAACTTATTTGAAGGAGTTATAAGGATGACCATATTTTCCGGATACATCATATTGGTATCCAAAATGGAGGATATAAAAAGAGTATGGCAATATCATGGGGCTGAACATAAAACTATTCATTGCTATGAAAATGGAAGAGATTTATCCATAGAAAATGTAAAATCATTTTCTACTAAACACCCAAGATGTGGAACCTCTTTTATGATAATTGTTATGGTAGTGAGTGTTATAGTGTTCTCGATATTACCAAGAGGCGGGATAATAGAGAATATTATGTTAAGATTGGTTTTTATTCCCTTAGTTGCTGGAGTTTCATATGAATTGCTTAAATTTGCTGGGAAAAGAAGCGATTGGCAATTAATGAAAATTATAAATGCTCCAGGTCTTGCGTTTCAATATTTTACAACTAGAGAACCTGATGATGAGCAAATAGAAGTAGCTATTGAGGCATTTAATAATGTTTTAGTAGATGATAAAGAAGCTGATAACTGGTAAAGGATAATAGAATTAGATGAAAATAAGGGATATAATGGATTTCGCTTGTAAAAAACTAAATGAAATTAGTATAGAAAACCCGGCTTTTGAAGTCGGGTTATTACTTGCACATATACTAGAAAAAGATAGAAGTTATTTGTATATAAATAGCGATTTAGAATTAGAAAAACATTTTGTTGATAAATTTAATGTGTATTTAAATTTAAGATTAAAATTCACACCAATACAATATATTTTGAATGAACAAGTATTTATGGGACTGGAATTCTTTGTAGATAGTTCTGTTTTGATACCAAGACCAGATACAGAAATTCTTGTTCAGGAAGCACTAAATTATTGTGAAAATATAGAAGATACAAAAATATTAGAAATTGGAACTGGTTCAGGATGCATTGCAATCAGTTTGGCATATTATTTGAATAATACAAATATTGTTGCTTGCGATATTTCTAAAGCTGCTATTGAAATTGCAAAAAAAAATGCTTTGAAGAATAATGTTTCAAATAGAATAAAATTTATTGAAAGTGATATGTATGGTAATATAAGTGAAGACAATTTTGATATAATTATTTCTAATCCTCCATATATAGAAAGTAATGAAATTAATAATTTACAAAAAGAGGTTAAATTATTTGAACCACAAATAGCTTTAAATGGTGGAAATGATGGAATGGATTTTTATAGAATAATTTTAAAAGGTTTCAAAAAACGTGCGAAAGCCAATGGTAAACTTATGCTAGAAATTGGATTTAACCAAAATGATAAAATTATTAAACTTATAGAAGAATTTAAACTTATGTATATTAAAACTTTAAAAGATTTTGGACAAAATAACAGAGTTGTAATAGTAACAAATATTTGATAAAGTTATTCAATTTAATTCAAGTATTGCAAAAGTAATATCATCATTAAATTTGATATTATTCTTTTTAAAATTGTAAATTTCGTTTATTAGAAGATCCAGGGTTACTTCAATATTGAATATATTTGCTTTAATTAATTTAAGCATTTTTTCTTCACTAAATTGTTTTGAAGTTTCTTCATTTTTAAGTTCGGTAATACCATCAGTATAAAGAAATATTTTATTGTTAGAAGAAAGCTTTTTTTTGTGATCTATGTAATCTGGTTTTTTTAACCAATTACTAATTGGAATACCTGGAACTCTTAAAATATCATAAGAGTCATTTTCAAATAGAATCGGTGGAGCACTGTGGCCAGCATTGGAGTAAATAAGAGTTTTGTTTTTTAAATCGATAATCATATAAAAAATAGTAATATATAACTTTTCATTCATGTTTGTTGAGTTAAAATCAGTATAGAGAGATTCGAGGGCTTTAGCTGGAGAATAAACGGATTTACAAAATTTGGAATAAATATAAACAGTTAACAGAGCTGAAGAAGCACCATGACCTGATACATCTGCAATATATAATCCAATATGATCTTTATCTATATAAAAAATATCCAATAAATCACCACTTAAATATTGTGAAGGTATATATTTAAAACTAAATTGTATATCTTTTGATGAAAAATCCCAAGGTAACAACTTACTCTGAATTGTTTTTGCAAATGTTAATTCTTTTTCATAGTGGGAATTTTTTATTTGGAGATCATTTTGCAATTTCTTATAATTTGTAACATCTCTTAATATTTCTAATACGGCTATTATACAATTAGCATTGTTTTTTATTGGAGAACTTAAAATACTAAAATATCTATCGTTTATAACTTCCTCTTTTTTAAATATATTATTTTCTAAAATTGATTTTTGAGAAATACAATTTTCACATCTATTACTTTTTTTAAATATTCGATAACAAGTATCTCCAGTAGGATCTTTACCTAAACCTGCTATCATTGATTTATTAGCAAATATTATTTTACTGTTAAAATCAATTATTCGAACCCAATCAGTCATAGAGTTTAAAATATCTTTAATAAACTGTTGACTAACATAAAGTACTAAATCATTTATGCTATACATATTATACTCCTAGCTAAAATTAAAGTATAAATTATTTATTAAGAGGCAATCTAAAAAATAATATATCTATTAAATAATAACAAAATAGATTTTAAGAATCAATATTTTATATAGCCTATATCTAAGAAAATATATTCAAAAAAAGGCTTTAAACTACATACTATTAAATAAATAAAGATATGTAAATAATTTCTTTTAAAAAATCTTAAAAATAAAGATGAATTATCAGACAAAAGAAAGATTTACACATATAATATTATAGAAACAATTTAAAATAATTAAAAATTTATTTTTTAGGTATAATCAAAAATTTCATAAGACAATTTTTTTCTGAAAATATCGATGGTTTAACGAATTTTCAAAAAAAGTTGACTAGTTTATTTTTTGATT
>JBDMZA010000250.1:0-7930 GCA_039770155.1 Clostridiales bacterium | reverse complement strand
ATGTTATTTAAAAAGAAAAAAATTATAAAAACTACGAATAATATGTTAGAGGCACGATTGGCAAATAGCAAAATTCATGTGGAAGGTGTGAGTAAAACTTATTACAGTAAAGCAGGGGAGACCGTTGCTATAGCAGATGCAAGTTTTGAAATATTAAGTAATGAATTTATCAGTATTGTAGGACCTTCTGGCTGTGGTAAATCAACATTACTTAGAATACTTGCAGGGCTTGATAATGCTACATCTGGAACTTTAGAGATTCATGATAAACCACTTATCGGACCAGGAGCAGATAGAGGTATGGTTTTTCAAACATATACATTGTTTCCTTGGCTTACTGTTGAAGATAATATTAAATTTGGTTTAAAGATAAAAAAAATGCCAAAAGATGAAATGGATGAGATTGTTAATCGTTATCTAAAGATTATTAAATTAACTGATTTTCGTAAGAGTTACCCAAAAGAATTATCAGGTGGTATGAAACAAAGGGTAGCAATAGCTAGAGCTTTAGCAAATAGTCCAGAAGTGTTGCTGATGGATGAACCCTTTGGGGCATTAGATGCTCAAAGTAAGTCAAAAATGCAACTTCTGATGAGGGAAATTTGGCAGGTGGAAAAGCCAACAGTTGTGTTTATAACTCACGATATCGAAGAAGCGGTATTCTTATCCACAAGAGTTTATGTAATGAGTCAGCGTCCAAGCACGATGAAAGCTGATTTGCCTATTTATTTGCCTTATAACAGAACATTAGAACTTAAAGAAACAGATAAATTTAAGGAGCTTAAGAATAGTATCACAGATATGCTTCATGATGAAGAAGTTGAAAATATTATATAGTTAAAGTCAGTTAGGATTGCAGTTTATACCAGCAATCATAAGGCTTTATTTTTTTACGAATTTTTGGGAGGTAGAATGAATGAAAAATATAACAAAGATGATTCAACCAAGTGGTAAGTGGTCTGCAATAATTAAAAAAGGGAAGCTAATAAAAATTAGTGCTCTTGAAAAAGGAGCAAATTTAGCTTTATTGATGTATAACAAAGATGACTTGACAGAACGATATAACATGCCAGATACATTAAAGAGTCAACATACTGCTCACCTAACAACAGGTAATGTTTTAATGAGTGATAACGGACGAGTGCTTTCAAGTATTGTTGAAGATAGTCTTGGATGGCATGATACCATATCTGGGATAACAACAAGGCAATCGACTTATAAAAAGTATGGTGAAAAAGGATATCAAAATTATCAAAATAGTAGGTATACAAATGGTTTTGATAATTTTTCAGTTGAACTTGTTAGAAATGGTTTAAGTGTTAGAGACATTGTGCCATCGGTTAATGTTTTTTCAAAAGTACAGTGTGATGAAGTCGGTAATATGCATTATATTGTAGATCATTGTTTTAAAGGTGCTTCTGTGACATTTCGAACAGAAATGAATATACTTTTGATACTATCAAATACGCCAAACCCGCTAGATAAAAGAGAAGTATTTTCCTCAGTACCTATTCATATTGAAATAAGTGAAGCAAAAGAGGTTGGATTAGATGACGTGTGTGTGACTTTTAGAAAAGAAAATAAAAGAGCTTTTGAAAATACGTGGGATTACAATACATTAACTAATTAGGGAGGTATAATTATGGCTGTTTTTAATAGAGTTGAAAGTGAAAGAAAAGTTAATGAAGCAATATATGATATAACAGTTTTAGCAGGTGATGGATGGATGTATGAGTTAAAAGCTGGTGAAGTTATTAGAATTGTTGATTTAGATGGAAATCAAGCAGTGGATACCACATTTTATGATACCCATAATATTGAAGATCATTACAGTGCAATGATGACAATTACAAATCAGAAAAACATATATCTGACAGCAGGTAGTGTGTTATATGGTGAATCTGGTAACTCGTTTATGACTATTGTAGGTGATACCTGTGGGCGTCACGATACCCTTGGAGGTGCATGCTCAGCACAAAGTAATACAGTACGTTATTCTAGAGATATTGAACATATGCATAATTGCCGTGATACATTTATGCTAGAAATGGCTAAGATTGGTAAAGGATTTAACAAAAGAGATTTAGCTCCAAATATTAATTTTTTCATGAATGTACCTGTAACCATGGATGGTGGATTAGAATTTGCAGATGGTGTATCAGGACCTGGGTGTTATGTTGAAATGAGAGCTGAACGAGATATAACTATTTTGATTAGTAATTGTCCACAGTTAAATAATCCGTGTAATGCATATAATCCTACACCGATTCAATTGTTAATATGGCATAAATAAAAAGGAGTAACAATATGTTCAAAAAAGTATTAATTGCAAATAGAGGTGCAATAGCCCTTAGAATAGAACGTACATTAAAAAATATAGGTGTTAAATCAGTAGCGATTTATACAAAAGCTGATAAAGATAGTCTTCACGTAGAATATGCTGATGAAGCAGTCTGTATTGGAGATGGTCCAGTTAAAAATAGTTATCTGAATGTTGATTTGGTTTTAAAAATAGCTCTAGAGCTAGGAGTAGATGCCATTCATCCAGGTTATGGATTTTTGTCAGAAAATGCTGAGTTTGCTAAGGCATGTAATGCTAATGGTATTGTGTTTATTGGTCCAAATTCTAGCCAAATAACTTTGTTTGGACTAAAACATTCAGCTAGAGAAATTGCTAAACAAGCTGATGTACCATTACTTCCAGGAACAGACTTAATTGAATCAATAGAAGAAGCTATAGAACAAGCAGATTTAATTGGTTATCCAATTATTCTAAAAAGTACTGCAGGTGGTGGTGGGATTGGTATGCGTGTTTGTGATGATATCAATTCTTTAGAATCTGCTTATGAATCTGTAAAATACCTTTCTGAAACTAATTTTAATAATGATGGTATGTTTATAGAAAAGTTTATAAAAAGGGCACGCCATATAGAGGTTCAGATATTTGGTTCTAGTACAGGCGACGTTATTGCCATTGGTGAAAGAGATTGTTCAGTTCAACGAAGAAATCAAAAAATTGTTGAAGAGTGTCCAGCACCAAATCTTAATGATACAACTAGAAAAGAAATGCATGAGGCTGCAATTAGAATTGCAAAACAGGCAGGTTATAAAAGTGCAGGAACTGTTGAGTTTTTATATGATTCTCAAAATAATCAATTTTATTTCCTAGAGGTTAACACAAGACTTCAGGTAGAACATGGTGTTACTGAAGAAGTTTATGGTATTGATTTAGTTAAGTGGATGGTTGAAGAAGCAGCACTTGAGTTGACAGATTTAAATCAAATTGTTATTGAGCCAAAGGGTCATAGTATTCAAGCCAGAATTTATGCAGAAGACTGTTTAAATAACTTTACACCTAGTGCAGGAATTATTGATAAAGTTGAATTTCCAAAGGCTGCACGCTTAGAAACATGGATTAGAGATAGTGTAGAAGTTACAACACTTTATGATCCTATGTTGGCAAAATTAATTGTACATTGTGATGATAGAAAATCAGCACTTAATCAATTAAAAAAAGCAATCACAGATACTAAAATATATGGTATAACAACTAATCTTCAATATTTGTATGCATTATTAGAAGACATTGATTATGAAAATGGTATATTAGATACCCATATGTTAGATGATTTTACTCCGTCATACCCTGCATTAGAAGTTCTAGATGGAGGAATCCAGAGTACCATTCAAGATTATCCAGGAAGAATAGGTTATTGGAATGTTGGTGTACCACCCTGTGGACCAATGGATTCATTTAATCATAGAATTGGTAATGCAATATTAGGTAATGAAGAATCATGTCCAGGTCTTGAGATGACATTAAAAGGCGGTTCTTATAAATTTAGAGGTTCAGCATGGATTTGTTTAACTGGTGCGGATATGAATGCTAAACTCGATGGAGTTGATCTGCCATATTACACACCTATAGCCGTAAAACCATCACAAGTACTTAAATTTGAAGAAGCTCAAGTTGGTACAAGAAGTTATCTACTGGTAAAAGGTGGTTTTGATGTGCCAAAAATATTAGATAGTGCCGCTACATTTACTCTTGGTAATTTTGGTGGATTTAGCGGTCGTGCTGTTAGAACCGGTGATATTATTATGTATCAAGGTGATAAGAGTACAGTTAATGAAGAACCTCTTGATTACGACTTAAGACCTAATATCCTTAAGGAATGGACAATAGGTGTAGTTCCAGGACCCCATTGTTTAGAAGAATTTCTAAAAGCTGATTACTTAGAACAATTAACCTCAACTACTTGGGAAGTTCATTTTAACAGTTCAAGAACAGGAGTAAGACTTATTGGTCCAACCCCTAATTGGAGTCGTGAGGATGGTGGAGAGGCTGGACTACATCCTTCTAATATTCATGATAATGCGTATGCTTTAGGTGCTCTTGATATGACAGGAGATATGCCAATTTTACTTGGACCTGATGGTCCAAGCCTAGGAGGATTTGTTTGTCCTGTGACAACTGCAACAGCAGAATTATGGAAAATTGGTCAATTACATTCAGGAGATAAATTAAAGTTTAGGCTACTCACTTTAGAAGAAGCCGAGGCATTACGAGAGCAAGAAGAAGCATTGATTAGATCAATTTATAATGGAAAACAAGGAGAGGTAAGATTACCGATACTACCAGAAAATGAAAGCAGTATAACCTCAAACTACCCTATTTTATATGAAGAGAAAGAAAACTTGCCAGTTCCAGTTCGAATTTTATCTGCAGGAGATGAGTATTTGTTGATTGAATATGGCAAGATGGAACTTGATTTAGTCTATCGTTTTAGGGCACATGCTTTAATGGAAGAAATAGAAAAAAAATCAGATATTCCTTATATTGATTTAACTCCGGGTATAAGGTCGTTACAAGTACATATTGATCGGAAGAAAATCACAGTTAAAGAGGCATGTAAAAAAATTGTGGAACTTGAACATAATTTGATTGAGATTGAATCAGTACGAATTCCATCAAGGATTGTTCATTTGCCGCTTTCCTGGGATGATCCTAAGACACAAATTGCTATAGATCGATATCAGCAAAACGTTCGTCAAGATGCACCATGGTGTCCAAGTAATCTTGAATTTATCAGAAGAATTAATGGATTAGAAAGCATTGATGATGTACACAAAGTTGTTTTTGACGCAACTTATTTAGTTCTTGGACTGGGAGATGTCTATTTAGGTGCACCAGTTGCAACTCCAATCGATCCAAGGCATAGGCTTGTAACTACTAAATATAATCCTGCGAGAACTTGGACGCCAGAAAATGCAGTTGGAATTGGTGGTGCTTATCTATGTGTCTATGGCATGGAAGGACCAGGAGGTTATCAGTTTGTTGGACGAACAATTCAAATGTGGAATAAAATACAACAAACTAAATCGTTTAGAGATGGAAAACCTTGGCTACTAAGATTTTTTGACCAAATTAAGTTTTATCCTGTATCGCCAAATGAGTTGTTGAATATGAGAGAAGATTTTGTGAGAGGAAAATTCAATATAAAAATTACTGAAACGACATTTGATTTAGGAAAATATCTAGAGAATCTAAAAAAAATTGAGGTAAGTACCATTGAATTTAAATCAAAGCAAAGTGCAGCTTTTCAGGAAGAAAGAAGACAATGGAAAGAAAAAGGACTTGCAGAATATATTTCTGAATCGAAGGTAACGGAGAAAAAAGTGGAAGAACATATAGAAGAAGGCATTGAGGTAGTTAGATCAGTTATTCCAGGAAGTATTTGGAAAGTACTAGTTAAGCCAAATCAAAAGGTTAAAAAGAATGATCGATTAGTAATTATTGAAAGTATGAAAATGGAGTTTGAACAATTAGCAACATGTGATGGTATTATTGAAAAAATTATTGTCAAAAATAGCGAGGTGGTACATGCAGGACAAGTATTAGTTCACATAAAATGTTAAGATAGGAGAAAAAAATGTCAAGAATACCTAATTTATTAACCATTGATTGGTTGCATAAAAAATATAAAGAAAATTTGATATCACCACAGGATGTGATGGATGAAATAATTATACGTACTAAACGTGATGAGTCGTTAAATATATGGATTATAGCGCCTACTAAGGAAAGTTTACGCAAAAGTATTGAAAATTTACCTGTTTTTGATTTAGAAAAATATCCTTTGTGGGGAATACCATTTGCTGTAAAAGATAATATTAATGTTAAAGGTTTTAAGACAACAGCAGGATGCCCAGACTTTGCTTATCTAGCTGAAGAAGATGCAGTTGTTATTGAAAGACTTATTGGTGCTGGTGGGATAATGATTGGCAAAAGTAATTTAGATCAATTTGCAACTGGATTAGTGGGAACAAGAAGTCCTTATGGTGAAACTTGTAATGCACTTAATGTAGAATTAATTAGTGGTGGCTCAAGTTCAGGTTCAGCAGTTGCTGTAGCAAGAGGTCAAGCAGTATTTTCATTAGGAACTGATACTGCAGGCTCAGGGCGTGTTCCTGCTGCATTAAATAATCTGTTTGGTTGGAAACCAAGTCTGGGAAGATGGCCAACCAAAGGAGTTGTTCCAGCTTGTGCAAGTTTGGACTGCGTTTCGGTGTTTACGAATTCGATGAAAGAGTGTATAGTTATAGATGATGTATTAAGAGGGATATGTCCTTTAGATCCTTGGTCAAAAGAATCAAATAAGATTAGTCATAGACTTCCAAAAAAAATATTATTGCCTGACAAACAACCTGAATTTTTCGGAAAATATAAAACTGCTTATGAATTTCAATGGAATACCATAGTAAAGAAAATAGAGAATATGGGAATTGAAGTTGAAAAAATTGATTACTCAATATTTGATACAGCGTCCAGAATACTATATGATGGACCATATATTGCCGAAAGATGGTCTGATCTTGGCGAATTTGTTGAATCAAATCCTGGAAGCACTTTGAAAGTTACTGAAAAAATTCTAAGTGCAGGTAAAAACTTAAATGCATCAGAACTTTTCACTGCAAAACATAAACTTCAGTCAATTAAAAGTGAAGTTAAGCAGATGCTTCAAGAAAGTGTTTTGATTATGCCAACAGTAGGGGGGACTTTTTTAAGAAGTGAAGTGAGAAAAGATCCTATAGCACTTAATTCATCTCTAGGAAAATATACCAACCATTGCAATTTACTGGATTTATGTGCATGTAATATACCAACGATGTTAGAGGATATACCTTTTGGAATTACTGTATTTGCATTGAAGGGAAACGAAGGACTTATTGTATCAACAGCAGAAGAATTTGCTAATGAGAAAATACTTGTAGCTGTATGTGGGTTGCATATGCGTGGATTTCCTTTAGAAAGTCAGATGCTAGAACATGGTGCAGCATTTATTAGAGAAGCATATACAGCGCCAAAATATCGGTTTGTTAGAATAGAGACAGGTATACCTAAACCGGGATTGATAAAATGTTTATCAGGCGGATCTTCTATTAAAGTTGAGTTATGGGAAATGCCAATAAAACAAGTCGGACATTTTTTGACTTTGATACCATCACCTTTGGGATTAGGCAAATTAGAACTTGAGGATAATTCGTTAGTTATTGGATTTATCTGTGAAGGATATGTAGCAGATATTTCTACTGATATAACAGGATTTGGCAGTTGGGAGAAATCCATACAAATATAGTGACAGAGTCTATTTAGGGATAGGCAAAAAATAAACTCTAATTCTCGAGTATGAATTCGCATGATTTAAGGGAACTTCAGACGAAAAGAATTTGGCATTATTCTTTAGGCTATCCTTAGGAATAGTCGAAAATAAAGTTAAAACACTTCACTCTACTTATTAAGCACTATCAAAAAGTGATGTAATTCGCTAGTTAGGTATAATCAAAAATTTCATAAGACAATTTTTTTCTGAAAATATCGATGGTTTAACGAATTTTCAAAAAAAGTTGACTAGTTTATTTTTTGATT
>JBDMZA010000249.1:0-5887 GCA_039770155.1 Clostridiales bacterium | reverse complement strand
AATCAAAAAATAAACTAGTCAACTTTTTTTGAAAATTCGTTAAACCATCGATATTTTAAGAAAAAAATTGTCTTATGAAATTTTTGATTATGCCTTATATAATCTGTTATAAGAGATATTTAAAAAAATAAATTAAAATTTTCAAATAATGAATAAGGTTGACTGGTTATTTTACTTCACTTTATTGCTTGTTAATTAACTCTCTTATTAGAAATTTTTAGATTTTAAAAATGTGATATTATTTTTTTAGAGTTGCCTAAATATTTTGGAATATTTCCTTGAATATATTTTTGAATTATATCAATACATGTTTTTGGATTCTGCCTAAATTGTAAAATTACTCTAAAAATAAATTGAAACAAATTGATAAAAAAGTTATAATTTTATCAAACAGTTAAGGGAGATTCAAAAAATAAATCAGAATTTTCAAATAAGGCATAATCAAAAATTACATGAGACAGCTTTTTTCTGAAAATACCCATGTTTTAACGGATTTTTAAAAAAGTTGACTAGTTTGTTTTTTAATTCTGCTTAAGGCATAATCAAAAATTTAGTAAGACAATTTTTTCTGAAAATGCTGATATTTTTTTAGAGTTTCCTTAAGAAAGGAATATTTATATGAAATATACTGATATACTAGATTTAATAGGAAATACACCTTTAATATCTTTGAAAAAGATTAGCAAGTTTAATATTTTTGGAAAAGCAGAATTCTTAAATCCTGGTGGGAGTATAAAAGATAGAATTGCAAAATATATGATTGAAGAAGCTGAAAAAGATGGAAAACTAAAAAAAGGAATGACAATAATGGAACCAACATCGGGAAATACAGGGATAGGTTTGTCTCTTGTAGGTGTTCAAAAAGGATATAAAGTTGTTATTGTTATGCCAGAAAATATGAGTGAAGAAAGAAAAAAAATTATTAAGGCTCTTGGTGCAAAATTGATATTAACTCCTGCTGAAGAAAGTATAGGAGGAGCTGTTGATGAAGTAAATAAGCATTTATTAGAAGATTCAAATATTTTTGTTCCACAGCAATTTGAAAACAAAAATAATTCTAAAATTCATTATCTCACAACAGCTAATGAGTTATGGAATCAAATGGAAGGCAAAATAGATGTTTTTGTATCGGGCCTTGGTAGTGGAGGAACATTAAGCGGTGTAGGTGAATTCTTAAAAGAGAAGAACCCTAATTGTAAGATAATAGCTGTAGAACCTAAAAATGTTTCTGCCTTGTTGGGTCATGAACCTGGATTACATAAAATTCAAGGGATAGGGGATGGATTTATTCCATCGATATTGGATAAATCTATAGTAGATAGAATTATTGAAGTAACTGATGATCAAGCAATAGAAACAGCAAGGAATTTAGCAAACATTCAAGGTATATTAGTTGGAACTTCCTCAGGTGCTAATGTATTTGCTGCAATGAAAATTGCTAAAATATTTGATGGGGAAATTAATATAGCAACTATACTTGCTGATAGGGCAGAACGCTATTTTAGTACATCTCTTATATGAAAATTAATAAAATAAAGGAGACAATAAGTTAGTGGAGGTTATATTTAAATTTAAAAAAATTTCGGGAGTGCCATTGATTGAGTGTTATATACCAGGAGTTACTTATAGAGGTATCATATTTGTAAATCATGGATATACATCGAAAAAAGAAACAGAGACATCTTATTGCCTTGAGTTAGCAAAGAAAAATTATTTTGTGATTGCAATAGATGCATACAAACATGGAGAAAGAATTCAAGAGCCATATATTTCAGGAAGCGAAATTGAAAAATTTGAAGATTTTTTCAATGTTATTATACAGACTGGAAATGATATTAAAAAAATTTACAATGACAATTATAAAGAAAGATTTGATATGATTAATTTGCTGGGTATATCAATGGGAGGAGCAGTATCATATTATACAGCAACTATTATGGAAAATATTAATGCTGTGATACCTATTATTGGTTCACCATCATTCTATGAATTCTCAAAATTTAAAATTGATAGAATGGATAAATCAGATGATGACATAAGGGGAATGAGTTTAAAAATAGAAGAATTAAAAATAGTAGATCCAATAAATAGACCAGAATTATTTTTAAACAAAAAAATGTTTATTTTAAATGGAAATGAAGATAGTATAGTTCCTGAAAAATGGTCTAAGAGATTATATGAAAAAATTATTAAATTGGCAGAGGAAAGAAAAATTAAAACTAATATAAAATTTAAATCTTATAAAGTTGGTCATAATGTTACGATAGATATGAAAAAGGAACTATATGATTGGTGTGAAAAAAATATTTGATAAAATTTAACAAAATAAACCCTAATTCTAGAGTATGAATTCGCATGGTTTAAGCGAACTTCAGATGAAAAGAATTGGGTATTATTTTTTAGGTTCTCTAAGGATCTAAAATTTTTTTTGTCAAAATAGATTTATATTTTTAATTTCATCAGATTTAGATATAATTTATTTTTAGCTTATTTCTAAAGTTGTTGAAAAAACTTAAATATAATGGGATAATAATAATTGTATTTGTATGAAATTACTAATTACATTAATATTGATTTAAGGCATAATCAAAAATTTTATAAGAAAATTTTTTTCTGAAAATATCGATGGTTTAACGAATTTTCAAAAAAAGTTGACTAGTTTATTTTTTGATTCTGCTTAACAGAACTGAAAATAAAAAGTGGAGTTGATAAATCATATGAGTAATGAGAATTTTAAAGTTTTAGGAAATGGAGTAAAGATTCCTTTAATTGGTTATGGAACTTATCTTTTAGAAAATAACTCTAATACAACCGACTTAGTAAAAAATGCCATAAAAACAGGTTATAGACATATAGATACTGCAGCAATATATGGAAATGAGGAAGCTGTGGGGAAAGCAATTAAAGAAAGTAATGTTTCAAGAGAAGATATTTTTCTTGTATCAAAAGTATGGAATACTTCACAGGGATATGAAAGTACAATGAAAGCATTTGATAAATCTTTAAAAAATCTTGATACAGAGTATCTTGATCTTTATTTAATACATTGGCCTAAGGAATTGAGTAAGGATACATGGAAAGCTTTTGAATACTTATATAATGAGAAAAAAGTAAAAGCAATTGGTATTAGTAATTTTATGGAAAATCATATTGAAGATTTGTTAACTGTAGCAACAATAACGCCAATGATTAATCAAGTTGAATTACATCCGAGACTTAGCCAAAAAGAATTATCCAAATATTGTTTAGAAAAAGATATTCAATTAGAAGCATGGAGTCCATTGATGCAAGGACACATTCTTAATATTAAAGAATTATCAGAAGTTTCTAAGAGATATAATAAAACAGTAGCTCAAATTGTATTAAGGTGGAATATTCAAAGAGGTATTGTGACTATACCTAAATCATCAAATTTAATTAGAATTGAATCTAATTTTGATATATTTGATTTTGAATTATCAAAAGAAGATATGGAAATAATAAATAATTTGGATACAGGAAAAAGGATAGGTCCTGATCCCAATAATTTTAATTTCTAAACAAAATTCTAGTTTTAAATATTTTTTGAATTGTTTTCGTTAAAGTTATCTTAAATTCTGCCTAATATTCAAGAATTAAGGTTTATTTTTTTTTATTCTTAAGATTAAAAAAGAGCATGTTTCATTATAAAATATGCTCTTTTGATTATCTTATAATTTCAATATAAAATAATTATATATCTGGAATCCAATATTCAGTGTTATTGGTACATTTTTTTTGATCCATTTTACTAATTATTTCAAATGAGTCTAGGCAAACTTTAACTAGTTTTTTTTCAATAATTATCATTTGATCTTTATTTACAAATTTATTTTCAATTCTTGAAGCAATTGCAGCACAAATGCTGCCAGCTCTGAATCCTCTTAAATTTGATAAAGTTAAAAGTGTACTTGTTTCCATTTCTAAATTCATAACATTTTGTTTTGTAAGTCTTTCTATTAAAGTTGTATCTTTTACAGGGAAACCAGGGATGTTTCTACATTGAGCACCATAGAAACCAGGAGCTGTAGCTGTAATACCTACATGAAAATTTATCTTATTAATATTTGAAGATTTTATTAAAGCTATTAACAGTTCATGTGAGGCTATAGCAGGATAATTTTCTTCAACGAAATAAGATGAGGTATTCTCTAATCTTAATGCACCTGTGCTAATTACTAAATCACCAATGGAAATATCTTTTTGTAATGCGCCACAAGTACCACAACGTATAATTGTCAAAGGAAATTTTAATTGACATAATTCTATTATTGCAATTTCAGTACTTCCTGGTCCCATTCCTGTTGACATAACTGTCAATTCTAGATTTTTGTAGTTTCCTGTAAATGTAGTATAGTCTCTATTAGATTTTTTAGTTTTTATTTTATCAAACATATTGCTTATGAGTTCTGCTCTTTTTGGATCGCCAACTAAGATTATATTATCTGAAATATCATTTGCATTAAGATTTAAATGATATTGTTTACCTGATTCATCACCTAAGACTTCTGAGTTTTTATACATAATATTACTCCTTTCATAAGAATTATTATTTTAATTCTTCATCAAAACAAACAGCTACTTTACCACAATTTCCACTTTCCATTAATGAATAAGCTTTAGAAATGTTATCAAGAGAAAATCTGTGAGTTATTAGATCCTCAGGATGAATATTCCATCTTATAATTTTTTCTACTAATTCCTCCATTCGCCAAATATTAGTAACCCAGGAACCAAAAATTGTTTTTTGATCATGAATTATATCTTCTGATGGTTTAAAAGAAACATTACCACCTTCACCTAAAAATAAAATTTTACCCCATTTTCGAGTTGCTTGAATACATGTTAATCTAGCTTTGTCATTTGCACTACAATCAACAGATTTTTCAACACCATTACCAAAAGTTAATGACTTAATTTCATCGACATTATCAGAATTAGATTTTAGTATATTATCAAATAAATTTAGACTTTTAGCAATTTTTATTCTCTCATCAATTACTTCAATTCCAAAAATTTTATTGGCACCTAATGCTTTTGAAAGCATAGCTGTAGCAAGACCAAGAGGACCTAGACCAGTTATTAAAACAGAATCATTACCATTTATATTTATCTTTTCAAGACCTTCATATACGGTACCAAATCCACAGGCTATTTGAGCACCATCTGAATAAGAAAGTTCATTTGGTAAAAAAACTAAATCCTTTTCCTCGGTTAATAAATATTCTGCCATTCCACCATCACGTTGCCATCCATATGCTCTCCTATAGTTGCTTGTACATGAGATCATATATCCTCTTCTACAATCATTACAAACTCCACAACCTGAAATATGGTATACGATTACTCTATCACCTACATTAAATCTTCTACAATTACTGCCGATTTCTACTATAATTCCGCAAGGTTCGTGTCCTGCTATTATAGAAGGTATATAACATTCAGCACCTTTGCCTAAATGTTCTCTATATATACATCTTATGTCAGAACCACATATAGTGGAGGATTTTACCTTTATAAGAATTTCACTATTAGATGGTTTTGGTATTGGAAAAGATTTTAATTCTACTGTGCTATTTCCAGGGAGAATAGCACCCTTCATTGATTTATCCATATTATATCTCCTTGTTATTTGATATATAGATTTAGTATTTGTTTTTTTGCATCCATAAATATAAGTATATACCAAAATCGACATAATAGTTATTACTTAAACAGAGATTGATTTTTTTAAGTTAGGTATAATCAAAAATTTCATAAGACAATTATTTTTTAGGCTCTCCTAAGCGTGTTATAAAAACAATTTATTAATAAGAATTTTATATTGTCAATATACTAAATTTATTGGTAAGATACTATATATATTATT
>JBDMZA010000248.1:0-12910 GCA_039770155.1 Clostridiales bacterium | reverse complement strand
TATAGATAATCATCATAATTAAGGCAATCCCAATAATTGCCAAAGCCATATTGCGCCATATTTGAAAACGAATAGTTGGCAGTTTCTTTTGAGGTTTCATTAGGATTGCCCTGTAGTTTTGGAGGTTAACATGTATCCATAGCCATAGACTGTTTCAATAGGGAGTAAAGGTACTTTTTTTCTAAGACGTCGTAACGAATCATCTATAACTCTATCAGAACCAAAGTAATCAGTTCCCCATACATGGTCAAGAATTTCTGTTCGACTTAACGCATTATCTATGTTGTTCAAAAAATAGTTCAAAAGTTCATACTCCTTAACAGAAAGAGAGTAGATACTTTCATCTAAAATAAGTTGTCGACGGTTTTGATCAAAGATATATGGTCCTAGTGAAGAAACACTTGATGATGGAGTTTTTTGTTCGTTTTTAAGTAAGCGATTTACTCTAAGAACTAGCTCTCTTGGGAGAAATGGTTTAGCTAGATAATCATCACTGCCCATTTCAAGCCCGATAACTCGGTCTAGCTCTGCACTTCTTGCAGACATAAAAATAACAGGAATTTTCGGAGTTTTAGCTTTTATGTCTTTTATTAATGCATAGCCATTAAGTTTGGGAAGCATAATATCTAACACCCATAAATCAGGATTATCTAGAATAGCATCTTTTGCGGATAAACCGTCGTTAAAAACTTTAACATGATATCCATCATCAATTAAGTATGTTTCAAGTAAATTACTAAGTGCTTTTTCATCTTCAACTATATATATTCTCTTCATATTTTTACCTTCAACTTTCTTATTTGTAAAATTTCAAAGATAAGGCATAATCAAAAATTTCATAAGACAATTTTTTTCTGAAAGTATCTATGGTTTAACGAATTTTCAAAAAAAGTTGACTAGTTTATTTTTTGATTCTGCCTGAGTCTTTTAATATTGAGCTGATTGTAATGCATCTTTGGTTGCTTCTATAATGCCTTGCGAGGAATAGGTAGCACCACTTACGACATCAGTGTCAGTACTTTGTGATTCAACAATGGAATCAGGAATAATATTATTAGCTCGATTAAACCACTTATAATCATCTTTGTGATCAATTACAGAGATGTTAGTAATCATTTCATTTTCTATAGTGACTTCAACTGTCATTTCACCTTTGAAACCATCACCAATACCTTCGTAAACGCCATCTTCAATTCCTTTAGCTTCACCAACAGCCTCATTAACCGTAGTGGCTTCATCAGAACTCATTGCATTTTTTGAAGATGAATCAGGCGTACTTGATGCTTCAGATCTTGTGGTATCCTTATCTGTTTTGCCATTTCGATATTGGCTTTGTGAAGCAGTATCGTCAGTCAGTTGGTTTCTTATAAACCAATAACCGCCTGCAATAATTGCAATAATGGTAGCTAGAGTAGCTAATTTTAAATATCTTTTTTTGGTATTTGCATTAAATTCAATTGGTCCGTAAGTTAAAGTGTTTTCGACAGGACAAGTGCTGGCACATTGGAAACAGTTGATACACCCAATAGAGCTAACATGTTCAGTTGTTGATACTTCAATATGCATCGGACATGCTTTATCACACTTTTTACAGTTGATACAAGTGCTAGTATTTCTTTTAAATGTTATAAATCTAAAACTACTAATTAATCCATATTTGGCACCTTCCATGCAAAAGTAATTGCAAAAAGGTCTTTCAAAAAACAAAGAAATAAGGAGAAAAGAAATTATAATGATGATTGCAATAATAGTTGTACCTGTTCCGCCTAGTATAGCTAAAAAGTTAACTCTAGGATCATATCCCATAATAGTGAAAATAATATCTAGAGTAATTATCATGACGCATATCAATATAATATAACGTAAATATTTAAGATAAAACTGAATAGCTTTAGGCATTTTTATTTTTTTGATGCCTAATTTCTTGCCTAGTTTTGAAAAAAGATCTTGAAGGCTTCCATAAGGACAAACCCAACCACAAAAGTATACACCGCCAACAAGAGTTGCTATAAGTATAATACCTTTAGTTATTTGAAAGTTAATAAAAAAACCAATAGCTGTTAATAAAATGCAAAATAATTGAACACTTAATCGTATATGTTGTAAATATTTTTTAGATTTACCTGATTTAATCATATTCTAATAAGTCCTTTCTATTATTATAAGTGATTATTTTTCTTTAATCAATGACTCTTTTGTTATGATTCTTAGGGGGTATTTGAAGTCATTGTGTTCGTAATACAAGTATATAAGAAATATTTATTGGAAAATACATAAATGTTGTGTGAAGATTATGTGATAATTATGTGAAATCATTTAATTAGGAAGAATCCAAAAATAAATTAGTCAATTTTTGATTATGCCTAACTGGTGCATAAATGGAAAACTTTATCTGATAATTCAAATTCTTATATTTAAAACTTAAAAAAAAAAATGGGAGACTTATATTCTTCATAAGTTTCCCTTCAGTCATAGACTAGTTTCTATTTTATCGGTTCGTTTTAATTTTTTCCACAGCCTTAACCATATTATTTAAAGCTTTTTGAACTTCATGCCATTTTCTTGTTTTTAAGCCACAATCCGGATTTATCCAGATTTGTTTCTTTGGAAAGATTTCAAGGTAAAGTCTTATTTGTTCTTCAATTTCTTCTATAGATGGTATCCTTGGTGAATGAATATCATATACTCCAGGTCCTATTTTATTTTTATATCCAACTTCTTTAAATATTTTTAGAATTTCATTACCGCTTCTTGCATTTTCAATTGTTATTACATCAGCATCCATTTTTTCTATGGTTTTGATTATATCATTAAAATCACTATAACACATGTGAGTATGTATTTGGGTTCCTTTTTCAGCAGTGCTTACAGCAAGTTTAAAATTTTCAACTGCCCATTTTTCATAATCAGTAATATTTTCTTTCCTCAGTGGATACCCTTCTTTAAAAGCAGCTTCATCAACTTGTATTATTTTAGTTCCTGCTAATTGTAAATCATTTATTTCATCACTTAACGCAACTGCGATTTGTTTTGCCACATCATGTCTAGGTTTATCATTTCTAACAAATGACCAATTTAAAATAGTTACAGGACCTGTAAGCATTCCTTTAACAATTTTATTCGTTTTACTTTGAGCATATTTTATCCATTTTACAGTCATTGGTTTTAATCTATCGACATCCCCGAATATAATTGGAGGCTTTACACAGCGACTTCCATAGCTTTGAACCCAGGCTCTTTTTGTGAAATGAAACCCTTCTAACATTTCGCCAAAATACTCAACCATGTCATTTCTTTCAGGCTCACCATGAACTAAAACATTAACATTTACTTCCTCTTGAAACTTTATACAATAATCAATATATTTTTTTATACCGTCTTCATATTCTTCTTTTGAAATAATACTTTTCTTATAATCTTTCCTTAAATTTCGCAACTCTTTTGTTTGAGGAAAACTACCTATAGTCGTAGTTGGGATTTCTGGTAAATCCAACATGTTTTCTTGGATAGATAGTCTTTCAAGATAATTTCCTTCTCTTTTAATATTTGTTATATTTTTAATTTTTTTAATAACTTTTTCATTTTTTAATATTGTTGATATACCTTTTTCCTTTATAAGTTTTTCATTTTTAAGAATTATATCATTTTCAGACAATTTATCAGAATGAAAAATTTGACTTATCAAATATATTTCTTTAACTTTTTCACAGGAAAAGCTGAGCCATTTTTTTATCTTACTATAAGGCTCATTTTCAATACTGTATGGCAGATGTAATAGAGAACAACTTGATGAAATTATAATTCTATCCTTTTCAATTTGGTTGTTGATTTTATTTAAAGTACTTAATGTTTTTCTAAAATCGTTTATCCATATATTTCTTCCATCAATTAAACCAGCTATCAATTTTATATCTTTATCTTTTAACAATTCAAGAGCTTCAATATTTTTATTTCCATAGACAAAATCTAAACCGATACCCCAAATTGGTAAATCTGCTAAAATAGATGTAGCCTCAACAGAATGTTCAAAATAAGTTGTTACTATTATTTTTACATTATCACTTACAGATGCAAGTTTATTATAAGCAATCCTTAACAATTCTAGTTTTTGATCATCTGGGTTTTTAACAAATATAGATTCTTCAATTTGTAGATGAACTTCTTTATCTAATTCTGAGAGCTTTCTTACTAAATTTTCATAAACTGGCATTATCCTATCAAAATATTCAAATGAACTTTCGCCATTATGTGTTTTTGAAAGTCCTAAGAATGTTATAGGTCCAATAATGTTGATTTTAGGATATATTTCCAAGATGGTTGCTTCATTATATTCAGACATGATTTTTGAAGAATCCAGCTTAAAGTCCATATCTTTACTTAACTCTGGAACAATATAATGATAATTTGTATTAAACCATTTTGTCATTTCCATAGCTGGTGATTCTTTATACCCTCTTGCCATTCCAAAATACTGTTCATATTTGTTATCAATTTTTCTAAATCGTTTTGGAATAGCATTCAACATTACTATTGTATCAAGCATATTATCATAAAGGCTAAAATCATTACAACTTATAAAATCAATACCATTATCCCTTTGATATAACCAGTTCTTTTTTCTCAATTCATAACAAATTTTTTCAAATTCTTCAATAGAAATCTTCTTACTCCAATAACTTTCAAGGGCTTTTTTAAGCTCTCTTTTTTCTCCTATTCTCGGAAATCCAGTTATAAGTGTTCTTTTCATAATTGCCTCCTTTTTTGCTTACGCGACAAAATTAGATTTTTGTTATTTATGGTAATCGGACTTAGAATTTGCAATTTTGCATTTCAATACCGTAGCGCGACTGTATCTGATTCTCACAGAACTTCCCATATTTAATAACTTGTTTATAATACATTAATAAGTTAAAAAAGTAAACTAAAAATATTAGGAGACTTTAGGGATAGTATTTACTTAGGGATATCCAAAAAATAAACTAGTCAACTTTTTTTGAAAATTCGTTAAACCATCGATATTTTCAGAAAAAAATTGTCTTATGAAATTTTTGATTATGCCTTATTTGAACATAGAAATGATGTAACAGACACAATGGTTCTCCTTATATATGTAAGTTTTTTTATTTGAATAGACTTAGGAATTTTATAACTAAAAAAAATTCATACAAAATTCATAATATTAATTTAGAATTGAAGTGGAAAAATTATAAATTAATAGTGCATTTTCAGAAGTTAAAAATTAATAAATATGCTGGAACATATGTTTATTTAGATAATACAATATAAATTTTATAAGGAGTCAATTATATTATGAAAAAATTTAAGTTAACTTGGGATCGTATTATATTTTCTGCGATAATATTTTTTTCATTAGGTATAACCTTTTGGGGTATCAACAATGAAAGCAGTTTAAATAATTATTATGTTGCTGCTGTAACTAGTATGTTACAAAATACAACTAATTTTATTTTTGGAGCTCTCGATCCATCTGGTTTTGTTACAATTGACAAACCACCTATTGGATTTTGGATTCAGAGTGCATTTGCAGCAATTTTTGGGATTAAAACTTGGGTGTTAATTTTACCTCAAACCTTAGCAAGTATAGCTACAATTATAATTGTTTACTATATGGTAAAAAATACTTTTGGAAAAGTTGTAGGTTTGATTTCAGCATTCACTATGTCAGTAGTACCTATCTTCATTGCTATGGCTCATACCAACAATATTGACAATCTTCTTGTTTTAACATCTACTATTGCATGCTTATTTATATATCAAGCAGCTAGAAAAGGTAGTTTAAAGTATTTGCTGTTTTCTGTATTAATGATTGGAATCGGATTTAATATAAAAATGCTTCAAGCATATATGATATTACCTGTTATTTATGCAGTTTATATTTTGGCAACAAAAATTTCATTAAAACGAAGATTTGTTCATTTAGCTATTGCTACATGTGTATTATTGATTTTTTCTATCTCTTGGTCTTTATTAGTTGAGGTAGTACCAGAAAATTCTAGACCATATATTGGAGGAAGTTCTGAAAATAGTGCACTTGAACTCATTATTGGATATAATGGATTGGCAAGAGTAGGCTTGGGAACTAATAGTTTTATGCCTAATATGAATAATGAAAAATTCAATTCAAATAATATGGATGAAATGATGGATGAAATTAAAAAAAGTGGTGATTTTCCTGAATTAGAGGAAATGGAAGATAAATTATCTGATGGTGGTTCTCTAACGGAAATGACTGGTATGCTAGGTGTTGATATGGGTAAAGCAGGCATTACAAGATTATTTTCTCAAAGTGCTGCACAAGTAAGTTGGCTAATACCACTAGCATTTTTAGGTATGATTGCTGCTTTTATCAAATTGAAACTGAAAATAAACTTGGATACTGACCAAAAGATAATGCTAGCAATTTGGACTATGTGGTTTATACCAATGTTTATATATTTTAGTTTTAGTGGTGGATTTATGCATACTTATTATTTAACTATGATGGCACCAGGAATAGCAGGATTAGTAGGAATCGGATTGTGGGCTTTAATAGACTCCTATAAAAGAAATGAAAAAATATGGTGGCTTTTACCAATTGCTTTAATGACAAATGGTGTGGTGCAAATTACTTTTTTAGCAGGTTTTATGGAAATAGGAAAAATATTAGCTAGTGTTATAGGTGTATTATCATTAAGTGGAGCCTTGGCGTTGATAATTATAAGAATTATGAAAAAAGTTAATAATAAAAAATTGGTACATACAATGTGTACAATTTCCTTAATAGGAATTTTAATAACTCCAACAATATGGTCTGTATTTCCTGCTGTCTTTGGAATCTCTGGAGCTATGCCATCTGCAACACCAATAGGTTCTAAAATGATATCAAGCATGCTGAATTCAGAACCAAATGAAAAACTAATTAGCTTTTTGGAAGAAAATAATAATGGTGAAAAATATTTTATGGGTATTCAATCTGCAATGATGGGTTTGGCTAATAATTTAATAATAGATTCTAAAAAAGGAATTATGGTTTTAGGAGGATTTACAGGGTCGGATCAAATTTTAACAGTTGATGAATTTAAAGAAAAAATTTCAAATCAAGAAATTAGGTATTTCTTAGTTGAAGAAACTATGCAAGAAGTGATGGGGGTAGAAAATGGGAATTCTCAAATTTTGGATTGGATCTCAGAAAATGGAGTTGAAGTACCAGAAAACAAATGGAAAGAAGAGAAAAAATCCGATGAAAATAATATATTTTCAATGTTTATGAAAATGATGATGGGTAATAGCAGTAAATTATATGATTTAAGTCAAAACAGTAAGTAAATATAGATTATTATAAAAAAAGGCTAAACAGATTTAATTGAAAAAAATGTATATATACTAATCCAATATAATATAATACAGTATTATTTATTTATAACAAAAAGAAAGGCTTAAAAATATTATATTGTTAAAAAATAAACTCTAATTCTTGAGTATGAATCCACACGATTTAAGTGAACTTCAGACGAAAAGAATTTGGTATTATTTTTTAGGTTCTCCTAAGGGATATCCAAAAAATAAATATTGTATGAAAAAAAGTTCGGGATAAATTAGAACTAACTATTAGGCATAATCAAAAATTTCATAAGACAACTTTTTTCTAAAAATGCCGGTGTTTTAACGGATTTTTTTAAAAAAGTTGACTAGTTTATTTTTTGATTATGCCTTAATTGGTTTAAGAAAGATATAATAATTAAATATAGAATGGTACTTAATAATAATTTTAAGTGCCATTCTATTTATCATAAGTCCGTTGGAACTTTCTTTTTGGCGCATTTTTTTTGATTAGTATAGTTTTGAAGAATGTTAGAACTATCAATATTAGTTGTTTTATTTTGATTGCTATGATAATCATTTTTCTTTAATTTAAAGCTGTCAGTCATTTCTTTTAAGATTTCTGCTTGACTTGCTAATTGTTGACTTGCAGCAGCACCTTCTTCTGATGTTGCTGAATTAGTTTCTACAACATTTGATACTTGTTTAATTGTTTGATTTATTTGAACTATACTATTTGCTTGCTCTGCTGATGACTTTGTTATATTCTCTACAATATTTGATACATTATTTACTCCTTCAACTATTTGAGTCAATGAATTTGCCGTGTGATTGGCAATTATAGTTCCTGATTTAACTCTTTCTACAGTTTCTTCAATTAACTCTGTAGTTTCCTTAGCAGCCTCTGAACTACGTTCTGCAAGATTTCTTACTTCTTCTGCAACAACAGCAAATCCTTTACCATGTTGCCCTGCTCTAGCCGCTTCTATAGAGGCGTTTAAGGATAAAATATTAGTCTGAAATGCTATTTCATCTATTACTCTTACTATATTTGAAATATTAATTGAAGATTCATTTATTTCTGTCATTGAATTCAACATTACTTGCATCTGAGCATTTACATCCTTTGCATTTTTATTAACTGAAAGAGAAAGAGAATTTGCTTCACTTGCATTTGCTGCATTTTCAGTTGTTTGTTTTGATACAGAGGTTATAGATGAACTCAATTCTCTAATAGAAGCTGCTTGTTCTGTTGAACCTTCTGATAATATTTGACTAGAACTTGATAATTCTTTTGCTCCTATTGATACTTGCTCAGCTGACTGTTTTATATTTCTAATCATTTTGTTAAATGAATTTATGATTTTATTAAGTGAACTTTTTATCTCAATAAAATCACCTTTGTATTCAGTATTTATATCAATTGATAAATTACCATTTGATATATTGTCTAGTATATACGAAATATCTTTAATATATATTGATAAGGATTTTATAGTCATATTTAATGAATTCTTAATTTTAGCATGATCACCATTGTAACTACCATTGACTTGTGTTTTTAAATTACCTTTTGCTAATTCAGATAAAACTTCTGTAGACTCATTTATTGGTTCGATAGTCAATTCCAAAATCTTATTGACTCCAGTCAACAAATCTTTCCAAGAACCTGAAAATTCATTTGTGTTTGCTCTTACTTTTAATTCTCCATTTTCACCAGCTGAAATTAATTTATCAGTTTCAATTATTAAATTCCTTATGTTATTTTGTGCTTTTCTAAAAGCTCCGCTCAAATCACCTGTTTTTCCATCGGAATTTTTAGTTTCAAAATCTTCAGATAATTTACCATTAGACAAATCTTCAGCAACTCTAGATAACTTTTTAAGGTTAGTTTGCATTAATTTAAATGATTTAGATAATTTACCTATTTCATCACCTGTTTCTGTAATATCTATATCTACTTTAAGGTCATCGTTAGCTATTTTTTGGGAAACTTTTTCAAGATGACTTAATTTATTAGTAATAAATTTTTTGATTATTATTGTTGAAATAATCAAACTTAGTAATAATGAAGTAAAAGCTATAATCAATAGAATAATTGTATCTTTTTTTATTGTATGTTTTGTTGTTGAAATAATTTCATCATATAGTTTGTCAGAAGAGGATACGATGTTATTAACACCTTTTCTTTGTTCTTTATATAATTGCAGTAATTTGGTATTGGCTATAGTCAATGCTGTTTTTCGGTCTCCTGCTTGTATTGCAGGAATAAACTCACTATTGACAATATCATAGAATTCAACAGCTGGCTTATATGACTCAACAAGCATAGCACTCTCTAATTTATCCCAATCTGAGCCATGCTTTGGAAACTCATCAACCCAAAATTGTTGCCTATCAAAGTACTCTTTTTCAAGGCTGTGAAAATAGTCAATGACCTCATTTAGATCATCTTCATTATCTAAAGCGAGCATTCTATACACAGTAAAGACAGACTCTATAATATATTTTGGGGGTGGTAAAACATCTGCGACAGCATCTTTTGTAAGAACCGCATCATTATATAGTGTTCCAGTTACCTTAACTTTTGTAATTGTATTAAAGAATATGAGTAAAAGAATAATAAAGCCAGCAATAATAAAAATATTTGTAAGAAGGATTTTATATATTACATTTAGATTCTTGATTTTCATTTCTAGACCTCTCTTTAAATTATTTAGTATTCTCAAAAACACAAAAGGCAAGTTAAAATAAAACATCTCTTTTCAATGTCTTTACAAGAGTTATCATCAAAAGATCATGTTGTTGTGTTTCACTATTTGGTTTTATTGATAAGTTGATTGTTAAAAACAAAATTGTTAATATATCTAGAAACTATAATAAAAAGAAAAAACATCTGCTCCAGATACTAGTATGACTGAAGGGTTATTTAATAGAATTATATATTCATAATAAAATATTCATTCATGTTTTAATAATTTTACTTACTTACCTTAAATGATTTCATATTTTTCTCTTTAGGAGAGTCTAAAAAATAATACCGAATTCTTTTCGTCTGAAATTCGCTTAAAACATGGGAATTCATACCCAAGAATTAGAGTTTATTTTTTGCTATCCCTTAGTATATTATTTTCTTGTTATTTATATCGGTATATAAACTTTATAACTAAACAGTGAGTATCAATCAGAAAAAAATAATTATTAATGACTTTTTTTATAAAATTCATGAAGTAGTATAATGATTATTATGTAATTAGGCAGAATCAAAAAATAAACTAGTCAACTTTTTTAAAAAAATCCGTTAAAGCATCGGCATTTTTGGAAAAAAGTTGTCTTATGAAATTTTTGATTCTGCCTTAACAACTATAAAAGCTTAAATTATAGGGATTTTCTAGAAATTTTAAAATTTTTAGTTTGTTTCACTGCATAAAATTTATCAAAATGGAACCTTGCAATTTGTATCTCCCATATTCACATATATACTTACAATATTTTCTGCAATATTAATTGCATATTTTGATAAGGATAAAAAATATACAATAGGTTTGTATAAAAGATTTGGTTTTGTAGAAATAAAAAATAAATCCATCCATTTGCGTTTGTTTTGTAATATAGAATAGCACTTAAAAATAATTTTAAGTGCTATTCTATTCTATTTAATTAATAAATTTTTTTCAATGTTTAATCGATACCTACACCATCTTCAATGTATATGGAAACTGAACCTGAATCAGCAAGAAAATCTGCATTACCATTCGAATCTGTATATAATCCTTCAGATTTATCTCCATAAACATTGTACTTATATTTAGCAACAACATACTTATCAGGAGTATTTTTATCAGCATATTTTATTGTAGTAAAATGATAAAATCTTTTATTGAATCTTCCTGTATTTAGATTTATATGTTGGATAGAAAGGCTATTATTTAAAACAACTACCATTGCTCCTTTTGCACCATCAACAAATCCCATTCGAACCCAACCACAAACATTTTTATGTGCTTTAAACCTTTCTTCTCCTAATGCAAATTGTTTTCTAAGTTTTAAAAGAATATCTAAATATTCTCTTCCGGCAGGTTCTGCTTTATGTTTTCCTTTATCATTTGAACCATAGTAATCAGAAAAGTATATACACGGATATCCACTTTCTCGAAGAAGTATAAATGCGTATGCTAAAGGTTTAAACCAATATTGTACTTCAGCTTCACATTTTCTACCCCAAACTGAATCATGAGTTTCACAAATAGTAACAGCTTTTGTAGGTTGTTCTGCCATTATAGTTCCATAATTTAAGGAGGCTAAATCAAAACTTTCCCCTTCATGACTTGCTTTTCGTAGTTTTTCTCTTAGTGTAAAGTCAAAAACAGAAATATCTTGAGGATATTCTCCTTTACATGTTACTTCTTCAATAAAACTATGAAGATTTTCGGTACTATGTTCATCAAGATATTCTGCAACACCAAACAATGAAGAATCATTTTTCTCATGTCTTACATGTCCTATCCATTCTCTTAGATATGCTGAACTCATATGTTTAGCGGTGTCAAATCTAAATCCATCCAAGCCTATATTTTCTGTAATCCATTTTCCCCAATATTTCATTTCTTCTCTAACATCATATCTGTCAAAATCTAAATCAGCACCACCCCAATAGTCATAATTTTTATGTTCTTTGGAAACAAAATTATCCCAGCTTTTATCTTTAGGATAGTAATTTTCCTCATTATGGAGATATCTATATATGTATTTTGCTTTTTTATTATCTTTATTAGTTTCTTCAAATTCTTTACCATCTTGTTTAACTTTAGTGGTTGTATCAACTCCGTCGAAATGGCGAGAATACCATTTAAAGTTTGAGTATTTATTGTTACGTTCTGGATATTCGAATTTTGTATGACCAATTATTTCAATTAATCCAGACTCATAAGCATTCTTATCCCAACGTTCATTTTTTCTATTTGTGTTATCAACTCTTATGGCTTCCCAATATGAATCTTCACTTCCTCCTAACTTATGATTCATAACAATATCACCATATACTTGAATATATTTTTTACTAGGGTCTCTTTCTATTTTGCCATTAAATTCCTTGCAACCATGTAATGAATTTATTGCTTTGTGCAAACTTTCCTTAGTTCCATATTTTGTCCTCTTATTATTATTGCCGTTTTTGCTGAATTCACCCAAATTAAAATGATCATAGATACCATAACCAACACAATCATCGTTCATAGTTTTACACATTGGAGGTATCCACACCGCATCTATACCTATATTTCGAAAATGATCAGCTTCATTTGCTAAAAAATCCCACAAAGGTATACCACCATGCTCACTGTCATCAATATCAAAAAACCAATGAAAACCTTGAAATATAACACCATTATTATACATGTAATCACTCCTTGTTTGCTATAAATGTACTTGATTTAATTGAACTTTAAATAATAAAAATATTTTGACTTGTAGAAAATAAAGATAAATTATGATGAAGTATTTCTAGTGAAAATAATATCATTATAATGATGTTATTACAAGCAATATATTGTAAAATAAGATCGAAAAAATACAGTTTTTATATAATAAT
>JBDMZA010000247.1:0-5043 GCA_039770155.1 Clostridiales bacterium | reverse complement strand
ATTTTTAAACAATAAGTCATAAAGGTGGTTTTTGCCAAAATAATCATTGTAAAATTTTAACATCTGAATGGGATTTTATCCCAGCGAAATATGAGATATAAAAAGATAAAGATTTATTAAATCTTTACCTTTTTATATTTTTATAAACATTCTACCTTTGATAATGAGAATCTAAAAAATAATACCGAATTCATATTCAAGAATTAGAATTCATTTTTTGGACATCCCTAAGGCATAATCATAATTTTTTAAAAACATTGAATAGTTTATTTTTTGTTCTAGTATTTGTCTGGACTCTCCTACTTTATAGGAAAGCGTTCTGTATCTGATTTTAATTGTGTCCAAACATATCTAACCATCCACTTATCCCAATTTGTTATAGTACTTGAATTTCCAGCCCACATAATAGTCTTTTCTGGGAATCCCGCCGGTGGTCGATCGTCTTCCTCATAAAAATCAGTTAGTCCGTAGTTGTGACCTATTTCATGTTCTATAATCACAGCCTCTTCTAAATCTATACTTTCTAATATATAGTCTTCTGAAATTCTTTGTCCCCAGTCACCACCTGCTCCACCTTCAAAATTTGTAGTTCCCCATAGATACATATTAAATCTCTTATCAAATCCACCAGGATAATTATAATTATTATCTGTGAAATGTTCAAATCTTGAAAGTTTATCAGGTGCTTTTGGAAGTTTTTCAGGAATATCTGAATTTTCATTACTCAAAGAATCAATAATATAATCAGTATACACAATTTCATCATCTTGCAAATCTAAAAGTTGTGAAGAATTTACACATGCCCATCCAACAACTTTTACATCAAGTTTTTCATAAGGCCATCCATCATAATTAGCAAGTTGATCATTCCAATTATTAATCTGTCGAGAAATCATCGTCTCAATTCCCTGTCTTTGTTCTAATGTAACCTTCTTAGAAGATTGCCAACGTACAATATAATTAATTGTACCTTTTCCATCAATTGCCTGATCAAAATTCAAATTTTTCCTGCTAACTGAGTTTTCATCTAAAATTCTGTTTTTCCAAACCCATTCAATTGATTCTTTATATTCTTCTGGAACATCTTCATAAGTTTCATCATCTGTCTCCTCATTTCCATCTGTAACTATATATTCAGCTGTTGGTGTATTAGTTTCATAAGCAGTTTCAGTCTCTGGATTTATAGATATATTTTTAGTAGTTTCAATATCTTCATCATTTAGGATAAAATCAATTGGTTCATTATTAATACCATTATAAATCATACTAAATCCAAAACTAACTGAATCTCCTGATAAAATCCTATTATTCCAACCAGCATTTTCAACCAAAACACTATTTCCATCTTGTGTATAATTCGCATTCCACATACTAGTTATTTCTTGTTCATTAGGAAATATCCATCTGATTTTCCATCCATCAATATTTGATGAATCTATATTTTTAATAGTAACATTAACAGTTGCTCCACTTCCCCAATCATTTTGAATAGTATATTCAATCTTGGTAGTCGCACCAAATATAGTTGATTGAAACAATATTAAACTTAACAACATAGCAACTATTAAAAATACAGTCAAAATAATCATATTTTTTCTATTTTTATATACTCTCTGCATTTTATGCCCCCTTAAAAATAAAATAAAATTTAAATTTACAATTATAAGAAATATTTTGTATAGTTTTTACATTTCTTATATTTAAAAATATATTATAGTATTTATAAGATTGCAACATTTCTAATTTAATTTTTAACTTTTCCTCAAATAAACCATAATCAAAAAAAATGACCTGTAAAACACAAGTCATTTTTTTTAGGTAGAATCAAAAAATAAACTAGTCAATTTTTGATTATGCCCTAGGAGAGCCTAAAAAATAATACCGAATTCATACTCGAGAATTAGAATTTATTTTTTGGCTATCCATTAGTTATCCCTAATTAGCTTCTTTACCAATAGTTATAGTAATAATCGATTCATATTCTTCCTCTGTTGCATCATTTATTCCAATAGAGTATGTATAATTATCTTTTTCACCAGAAATAACATATCCTCCTTCTATTTCCATATTCAAATAATTATTGTTTTTTTCCATTTTCTCTTTGTAAAATTTATGTATATCTTCATAAGAAGTATTCGACCCTAATGTTATCATATATGAAATACCTTCATCATTATTTGAATTCATTGAAGTCACTATTTTAGCTCCATCAAAAATAGGTACAATATCTTCGGGATAGTTTTCTGGCAATTCAGCTTTTTCTCCTCCTGATAAATTAATATCACCATCTTTTGATTTTATATTTAATTCTTCTTCATCAACTTCTATTTCTGTTTCACCATCTTCAGATTTCATTTTCACTTCATCATCTTTTACCTCAATTTTACCATCATCTGTTTTCATTTTACACCCTACGAAACTTATCATTATGCATGAAATTACTATGTATAAACATATTTTTTTCAACATATTTCACATCCATTCCTATAATATTTTTATATTATACCATTTTTGTTGTCGCATAATCAAGTTATTTGACTTATTATGTCTCATTATGAACATTTTGTCTTTATAGTAATTTTCAATCAGGAAATTCTAAATTAAAAAAAGACTGTCTCACAATTAACAAATTGAGAAACAGTCTTTTTTTATATTAAGGAGAGCCTAAAAAATAATACCGAATTCATACTCGAGAATTAGAGTTTATTTTTTGGCTATCCCTAAGTTATGCTTTACAATTAATATGCCTTACCCCAATAAATCATATGCTTTGATTCATTTCCACAACATACACATTTATCAGATAAAATTTCCTCCTCAAAAGGTATGCACCGTGAAGTAGCAGATGTTTCCTCTTTAATTTTGTCTTCACAGTCTTGATTTCCACACCACATAGCCTTTACAAAACCTGGTTTTTTATCAATTATATCTTTAAATTCGTCATAATTTGTTGCTGTATATGTTTTTTCATTTTTTACCTCTCTGGCTTTTTCTAATAATCCAAATTGTACACTTTCTAATACTTCTAATACCTTTTCTCTTAACTCATCAATTGGAACAAATATTTTTTCTCTATTATCTCTCCTTACTAAAACAACTTGGTTTTTTTGTATATCTTTTGGACCTAACTCAAGTCTCAAAGGAATTCCTCTCATTTCTTGTTCACTAAATTTCCAGCCAGGCATTTTATCACTATCATCAATTTTTACTCTTACGATATTTTTTAATTTTTCAAAAATTTCCTTCGCTTTATCAAGTACCCCTTCTTTATGTTGCTGAATTGGTATAATGACTAATTGAATTGGAGCAATTTTTGGTGGTAATACTAATCCATTATCATCTCCATGAACCATTATTATTGCACCAATTAATCGTGTAGTAACACCCCAAGAAGATTGATGAATATATTGCAATTTATTATTTTTATCTTGATACTGAATATTAAAAGCTTTAGCAAAACCATCACCAAAATTATGAGTAGTACCAGATTGTAGTGCTTTGCCATCATGCATTAAGCTTTCAATGGTATAAGTCTCCCTTGCACCTGCAAATTTCTCTTTATCCGTCTTTTTACCTTTAATAACAGGAATAGCAAGTACTTTTTCACAAAATTCTGCATATACATCTAACATTTTTATTGTTTCTTCTTCTGCTCCTTTTGCTGTTGCATGGGCAGTATGACCTTCTTGCCATAAAAATTCCAATGTTCTAAGAAAAGGTCTTGTTGTTTTTTCCCATCTTACAACAGAACACCATTGATTATACAATTTTGGCAAATCTCTATATGACCGAATTATATTTGCATAGTGATCACAAAATAAGGTTTCTGATGTTGGTCTTATACAAAGTTTTTCTGTTAATTGTTCATTTCCGCCATGAGTAATCCAAGCAACTTCAGGTGCAAAACCATTTACATGATCTTTTTCTTTCTGAAGCAAACTCTCTGGTATAAACATTGGCATATAAACATTCTCATGCCCTGTATCTTTAAATCTTTTATCAAGGTCTTTTTGAATCAATTCCCAAATTGCATATCCATAGGGACGTATAATCATACAACCTCTAACTGTAGAATAATCAACAAGATCAGCTTTTTTTATAATATCAGTATACCATTTAGCAAAATCTTCATTCATTGAGGTTATATCTTCTACCATTTTTTTATTAGCCATAAAATAACTCCTTACAATTTATTTAAATTATATATTTAATAAGTATAATAATATTACTATTAAAATTCTACTTTTTTCATAAAAATAATTATTGCATTTTATTTAATCTTTCCTGTAAATAATAATTAAAAATCTCATTATAAACACTGTAAAATTTTCCTAATGATTTATATTTACATATAATATAAATCATTATATAATTATTAATCATAAATTGTAAAATCATCCAGTAATAATTTATATACTAGTATAAATACTCATTTTTTTACAAATCAATATTGAAAGGAAGATAATTTAATGATTATTTGGAGAGGATTAGGAGTTTTAGTGCCAATTATTTTTATTTTAACAGCAATATTAGTCAGTATAATAGTTGATACTATATTAGTTAGCTATATAAATATTCCTGAAGTTAATATTGCTTCACTTTTATCTGGGGTTGTTGCTGGTTTTCCAATATACAAATTAGGTAAAATCGTCAATAAAGAAACATCAGATCATTCCTTATTTTTTATAAATTTTGAAATATGGGGATTTATTTTTCCAATAATGGGTATAATAGGTTTTTTTGTACTTTAAGTATTAATATAAGGCATAATCAAAAATTTCATAGGACAATTTTTTTCTGAAAATATCGATGGTTTAACGAATTTTCAAAAAAAGTTGACTAGTTTATTTTTTGATTCTGCCTAATATAAAAGACATAATTATAACTATAACTATATAATTCTTACAAAATCAGAACTATATAACTCTATTAAAATTACACTATTTTGTATAGACATTTATTAATTATCAATTATTGTATATAATGCTATATAAGAATAGTTTAAAATAATTTTACACTTTTGGAAGTAAATACTCTTAGATT